>CAZJJF010000161.1:0-8346 GCA_964546245.1 uncultured Anaerolineales bacterium | reverse complement strand
GTCCGCGCCCCCCGATCCCACTCCTACCCCAACGCCCGTCGCAGCGTGCGCATTCAACGACAGCGTCTACAACTACGATGTTAGTATTGAGTCGACGCCACCCCCGCCCGGCCAGCCCGGGCTCACCCTGCGCGTGTCTGGCGTCTCCGCCGATAGCTGTGTGCCTGGCCTGCTGCGTACCGACATCGCACCGGGCAGCCTACGCATCTACGCTGCGGAGCCATCCTGCGCCGAACTCCTCTGCCCCAGCGTCCTGACAGCCTGGTCGTTCGATGTGACCCTGGACGATCTGCCGCCAGGCGACTACTCGGCCGAGCTGCTTCTACAATGCGGCGAGAAGAGCTTCCAGTGCGCCGCCAGCGCCGTCAGTCTCGTGGACGCGACGCCGACGGCAGCGCCCGCGCCAACCAGCGCCGCCACCCCCGCGCCAGCCACCGCCACCAGCACGCCGGTCCCGACCGCAGCACCGACGCCCTTCGTCTGCGACGAGAGCGTCCCTGGCAACGTCTGCGACGGCATCATCAGCGCGCGTGTCTACCTCGACCTGCGCTGTGACCGCTTCTTCAACCCTGGCGTCGACGTTCTCCTCGCCAACGCCCGCGTCACGGCTCACCTGCCCGACGGCACGCGCCGCACGGCGACGACGAATCGTTTCGGCGACGTGCTGCTAACCGGCGTCCAGCTACCCCCCGGCGACACCATCCGCCTGGTTAGTAGCCGCCCCCAGGGTCCGTGGTGGGCAACGGCTCCGCTGGCGGCCTGCCCCGGCGGCGCGGAGCTACGGCTGACCGCCGCCAACTTCGGCCCCTTCGGTATCGCCACCATCGACTTTCGCTGGCGACTGGGGAACTAAGCCAGATTCGCCAGGGCTGCCCGAAGCGCCCAGGGGAGCGGCGGCTGGGCCTGGTTGTTGACCCAGAGCGGGGCTCACCATGAAGCGCGTGCGGCCGACGGTCGAAGATGTAGGCCAGCACATCGTCGGTAGTCGCCCCTTGGCTCGTCACGACACCCCCTGGTCAGCCGCCCCCGCCACCGGCCGCGACGTTCCCCCCGTGACCTCAGCCAGCCAGGCAGGCGGCGACAGGTCGAGGCGGCGAGCCGCCCAGGCCAGGCAGACGGCCAACTGCTGCCGCTGGAAGAGGCGCAGGCGCGGCAAGCCTTCAAGTTCCGGTTGCCACGCCGCCCTGGCCATGAATCCCGCCAGCCAGGCGACGGCGGCATCCACCATCGCCTCGCGGACCGGTCCTCGTTCCGCGTACCAATCCATCACCCTCTCCGGCGCAGGCCCGCCCTCGATGAACACACTCTGGGCAAAGGCCACGACGTCAATCTCAGGCGGACCGATACCGGCGTGCGGCCAATCGAGCAGATATAGCCGTCCTCGCCGCCAACGCAGGTTGTCCGAACGTGTATCGAAGTGCAGCAGCGCGTGCGGTTCCGGCGCGGCGGCCAACGCCTCGCTCGCCTGGGCCAGCGTCGGCGCCGCCACCTCGAGCCAGCCTAGCGCAGCCTCGCGCGATTCTCCCGCCAGCGCGGCCACGTCGCGCAACTCGCCCGCCCCGGCGGCCAGCCGCCAGTAGCGGCCCGTACCCGCCAGTTGTCGCTCCGGGCGTGGCAGCCACTCGGGCAGAGTCGTCCCCAAGGTCGCGCGGTGGAACTCGCCATAAGCCCGCGCCACGCCCCGTGCCAGGGCGGGCGGCCAGGGCGGCGCGCTCTTTGGCCCCAGGTCTTCCAGCAGCAGCACGCGCCAGCCGTCCATCTCGAACGCCGCATAACAGGCGGGCGACCACGGCCCAATAAGCCCACCCAACTCGTTATAGTTCCGCGCCTCACGGATATAGGCGCGCTGGATGAACTCATTCGAGTCAGGGGCGGCCGCCTTGAAGAAGGCGCGCCGCCCGTCGGCCAGGCGCAGACGGTACGTTGGCGTGGGGCCGTAGCCGCCCCACACCCGCACACCGCGCTGCACCTCGCTGCCCAGTGCCGCCGCGACCGCCCGCCGCACCTGGATCGGAACCGTCTGCCAGGGCGGCTTCGGCTCCACCCCCGTCCGTGACATGGTCCCCCGCAACGCTCGTGCACCTCAACGACAGAAAACGGTCATACTAGCCGGCCGGCTCGGCCACGGAGACAATCGACTGGGCGCTATCGTCGGCCGCTCCTTGAAGGCGGCGGGCGCGCATCAGCGCGACTACCGCCCCCACCGCTACCATCAGCCCCGCCATGTTGAAGACCGTCACGATGCCCAGGCTGTCTATCAGCACGCCAAAGGCCACGATGATGGTCATGCGGGTCGCTCCCGCCATCGTCTCAGCCAGGCCAAAGATGCGCCCCCGCACCGCGTCAGGCACGAGTCGCTGTAACAGCGAAGCCTGCAAAGCGCTGTAGCCGATCCAGGCAAACATCTGGATCAGGACCATCACCAGCACCAGGCCATACCGGCGAGTGTTGGCGTAGGGGAAGAAGCTGAACGCGAACAGGGCAGCGAACATGGCCCACAGTGCCGCGTCCCGCCAGCGCCCCGTCAGGCGAGGCAATACCAGCCCCGCCAGCACGCCGCGCACGCCGGCCGCCGTGATGACCGCCCCGTACTGGGTGTCCGTCGCGCCGAGCACGTCCTTGATGAACAGCACTTCCAGGACATCGAAGGACACCATGCCAGCCACCATGAACAGCTCGACGGTAAACAGCGTCTTGAGGGCCGGGCTGGACACCAGCGCCCGCCAGCCCTCGGCCAGATCGCGCCGGACCGACTCGGCGGCGTGGCGCAGCGACTCATGGGCCTGCGCGGCCGGCCGGGGCGCGACGATGCGGCTGGCAAAGACGGCGCTGAGGGTAAAGCTGGCCGCGTTGAACCAGAAGGCGGCCGTGTAGCCGAAGGCGGCGACGAGCATCGCCCCGATGGCCGGCCCCACGATGAGCATCGCCGAGAACGTTGCCTGCATGAAGGCATTGGCCGCCACCAGACGGTTCTTGGGCAGTAGATCGGGCAGCAGCGCGGCGCGGGCCGGATTGAAGAACGTCAACGCCAGACGCGCTAGCAGCGCCACGATGTACACCTGCCACGTGGTCGTCGCGAAGGGCAGCGCCAGGTACAGTCCCGCGCTCATCAGATCACTGGCCATCAGCACGTGATTGCGCTGGAAGCGGTCGGCCACCACACCCGCGAACGGCCCTACCAGCAACACAGGCAGGCCCTGGGCGACGGCCAACCCCGCCAGCGCCGTGCCGCTGCTGCCGCTCAGTTCACGCACCAACAGCATCATGGCGACGTAGCCCGCAATGTCCCCCGCCTGCGAGACGACGCGCGCCAGCCATAGCCAGCGGAAACCGGGGTATTCGGCCAGCAACGGCGCAAGGGCGTGTAACCGGCTCATAGCCCTACTCCAACCCCAGGTATTCTTGCAGCAAGGCCGGCACGGGCGCGGCGTACTCCGCGCGAAGGGGTTCGGGCAGGGCTGACACCGCCGCGTGCCAGGTAAGCGCGCCGTTGATGACGCTCACACGATGCGCCAGCGGGTACGCTGCCCGTAGCGCGGCCAGCGGCGCGACCCGCGTCCACGGCTCCAGGTAGGCATCGACCAGGCGCTGGAACTCTGGCGGATTCTCTGGCAGATCGAGGCTTATCTCCAGACTCACACCGGCTGTCCGTAGCGAGAAGAAAGGCTGGCTGACCACACTATCACCCCAGTCAAAGAACCGGTACGCGCCATCGCGGGCGAAGATATTGCCATCGTGGAAGTCGCCGTGATGAAGTGAGTCGGGGATGCCATAGCTCGCCAACTCCTGGCACAGGGCCGCGAAGCGCGGGGCGTCGGCCTGTAGTCGGCCGTACTCCTCGGCCGTCAGCCCCGGCTCGCGCCCCACCCGCAGCGCGTCCTCGTCGGCCAACAGCGCGGCGTATAGGGCGGGTAGGCGGTCTAGCCGACGGTCCGGCGTGCCGAAGCTCAGCATCTCGGCCACATGGTCGGCCAGATCGATTTGCGCCTCCGCGTACAGCGGCAGCAGCCGCTCCCAGTGGCGCACATCTCGGTCGGCGCGGATAATCTCGCGCAGCCGTGGCCCACCATCAGGCATGAGCAGCCAGCCCCGCGCCTCGTCGACCGCCAGCGCCGGCGGCATCAGGTCGGGGCGCCAGCGCGCCAGGGCCACCGTCAGCGCCGGCTCATGGGCCGCCATCGACCCCACAGCCTTGAAATACAGCACACCCGAGTCCGTCGGCACGCGCATGACCGTCGACCACGGGCGCACGTGAGGTTGCTCCACCGCGCCTGTACGTTGGCGACCCAACCGCGCCAGGCTCTCGTCTATCCACGCCGTCGCCTCGCCGCGCCAGGCGGACGTGGTCCAGTCAGTCAGTGTATCGGGTTGCAGCATCTCTGTCTCCGTCCGACCAACGACGAAGGACCAACGACCAGGAAACCCGCATTGGTCCTTCGTCGTTGGTCGCTTCCATCGTCCTAAGTATACGGGCGCGGAGCCTTTCGCCAACAGGCAGACGGATGATTGGAGAACGCCATTCGGGGGATGGGGCAGAATGTCGAGGGCGCGGCTGATGCGCCGCGCCCCTCCCGATGGTGCTTCGCTTGCCGCTTATACCGCCCTCATGGCCCCACCCCGTAGACACCACCTTGCCGTCCTACCCCCGCCCAGGCGTAGTAGTTAGCCTGATGCGCGCGGTGGAGGCCGCCGCTACCTCGGTTGGCGCCGATGACATCGTTGAAGGTACTCAGGCCACCGGAGGCCAGATCGACGATCAGGACCTGGGATGTCCCGTCGGCCGCCAGCGACGAAACAAGCAGTGTTGACTCGTCGGGGGTGAGAGCTATCCCGGCCGGGTTGCCCAGATTGACGGTTCTGACGAGCCTGTGGTGCCGCCCGCTTGCGAGCCGCAACACCACGTCTGTGCGATCTGAATTGCCTGAGCGGCCCGCCACAAACACCTCGCCACTGCTCGCCACAGCAACACCGTCGATGACGGCCAGCGGGCTGCCGCGCAGAATCGACGTTCGCGAGCCTGCCCCGATGGGAGTCAGCCGCCACACATCCGCCCGGCGGTTGCGCGGATCGACGCCCGCGACGTACAGAACATCACCCTGGCCCTCGCGTACCAGGTCCAGCGCTCGCGGCCGGGTTCCCCCCATCCCGGCCACGACATTAGCCGGGCCGCCCGTGGCCGCGAGAGCAAACACCGCCCCGCCGCCGCCCGCCTCGGGGTCGGCTACATAAAGAGTCTGGCCGTCGGTGGACATGACAATCCCGCGTGGCGCGACGAGCGGCGCGCCCACGAGCACGTTTTGGACGGGGCCGCCAGCCGTCGGGACGCGGAACACCCCCGCCTCCCCGCTGGCCGTGCGGGCCACGAAGTAGACGGCCGCTCCCGTGGGATCAGGCGTGGCATCGAGAGGGTATGTAAACGCCACGCCCCCTTGTGCGAGCAATGTCACCGTCAAGCCGGACGCGGCCTCACCGCGCCCCGCCGAGAGGGCCATTCCTATGGCAACGAGGGCCAGGCAAAGCAGAACCAGCCCAGCCGAAAAACGCTTCACCACCCACGCCACAACACCACCCGAACCAGACGCACTAGCTTGCATATGTCCCCCTCATAGTTACCAGTCCTACCCCTGCGCTGGCCCCGCGTGGGCTGGCATCGCAACAGCGGTATCGCGGCTTTCAAAGAGGGACGCTCCTCACCGTGCTACTGGATTTCAGCCACCCACACGGGTCATGGATAGTTCTGGCACGCCGTCGCCATCAATGGCGCGGTGTTCGTGCCATTAGCGACCTGGCTCAATCTGGCCTGGCGGATGGCGATGGGTTGATACGGCGGCGTGGCCTGCGCGTATGGGCTGCCCAGGTGCAGCACGTAGCAGCCTACGAAGGTCTGCTGGCCGCCCGTCGTCTGGGCCACGAGGGCCACGGGGACGGCGTAGTAGGTCTGCCCCGCGCCCGCATCGGTCCTGACGGCGCCGGTCGTCAACTGCACCGACTGGGTATCCTGGTAGCCCTGCTCGAACTGGGGGAAGGGCGGCAGGCCCACTGCGCCCGGCTCCCAGTAGCCATAGGCGCGGGCGTACTCCTTGCGGTTGACGGCGTTGAACAGGGAGCGCAGTACCTGCACGGCGTTGGTGCGGTCGTCCAGGTAGCGCGTCGCTCTGATGTCGCCGGGGGCATAGGCGGGCAGCGGGGCGACGGGGCTGCCGGCATTGGGGCAGACTGTGCCGAGCAGCGCGTTCGGGTCCTGACCAGCGGCGACTTGCTGGACATTGGCCGAGCGAATGCTCAGTGACTGGAAGGGCACACCCTGGATACCGGGGTTCGCCAGATGCAGGGTATAGCAGCCGACGAAAGTCTGGAACGTGCCGTTGGTCAGCTGGCTGGTCAGGATGACGGGTACGTTGGTGTAGAACTGACCCGCGCCGGCGTCCTCGGTCATCTGGCCGAAGCTGATCTGGGTGGTGGCGGTGTTCTGGTACCCCTGCTCGAACTGGGGGAAGGGCGGCAACTGCGGCGCATTCGGCTCCCAGTAGGAATAGGCGCGCAGGTACTGCTTCTGGTTGAGGGCGTTGACCCATGACAGCATCAGCGCCTCGGCGTTGCTACGGTCGTCATAGTAGAGATTGGGCGGCGTCCCGGAGCCGGGCACGACGGGCAGGCCCTCGCGGTTGGCCTCCCAGGCGAAACGCTGGGTGTTGAGGCGGCGCTGAACGCCGTAGGGGCCGTTGACCCACGTCTGGTAGCCATTGGTGAAGGCCGTCCAGTTGTCGGACTTGCGCCACTGCATCAGGCCGTTGGCCGTCTGCTGGTAGCCGTTGCCGACGCCGTCGTGGTACTCGTCGGTGACGCAGTTGCCGACGACGCCGGGAATGAGGTCGTGGAGGGTCTTGAAGCCAAGCACGAAAGTACAGTTGGCCGCCCCGACGGGCGCGGCGGGCAGCGCCAGCAGAGCCAGGGCTAGCAGCAGCGCGGGCAGCAATACCAGGCGTAGATGCGCCATAGGTCCACCTCGTTAGGGAAGCAACCGAGCAACTTGATTGGAGAAAAGTACAATCAAATCAACTTGATTGTACTTTTCGGGCCAAAAGTACAATGCTTCTATTCGTAATCTTGCAAGCTCTGGAGAATGCCGTGAGCAACAAACGATTTCGTCCTTCCCTTACTGATAGTTGGCGACAAAACCCCTGCTTCGACAAGTCTCTCAATTGCATCTTTCGCGGACTTATACGTGACTCCCAGGTAACGCTCTGCTTCCGGCACCGTCAGGACGGGAGACTCGAACAAATAGTCAACCAATCGCATCGAAAGATTAGAACGACTAGATTGAGAAAGATGTTTACGCCACTCCTCGTGCAGGTCATTCAGCTTCTTGGCGCTAACACTTGCAGCGTGGGCTTGTTCGGCCACAGCTTCCAGAAAGAACGCTACCCATTCATACCAGGCGGCTCTTTGACTGACAGCGAGCAAGAGGTCATTGTATCTGGTTCGATTTCGCTCAAAGTAGGCGCTCAGGTACAACAACGGTAAGGGCAGTACGTCCCAGTCTACCAAGAGTAACGCAATCAAGAGACGCCCCAAACGGCCATTCCCATCAAGGAAGGGATGGATAGCCTCAAACTGGTAGTGGATAAGAGCCAAGCGGACAAGTGGCGGGTCACTACTTTCTGTGTGTAGATACGCCTCGAACATCGAGAGCGCCTGATGCATGGGAGTATCATACAACTGCGGCGCATCAGCCGTTAGATTCACTGGGGGCGGCACAAATCGCGCTCGTTGAGGGCGGTCGCCTCCAATCATATTCTGGATCTGGCGGAATTCGCCTGGCCGAGCCCGTCCACCTCGAACGCCACTCATCAGGTGCTCATGCAGCTCTTGTATTAGGCGCAGACCAAGCGGTAGATCTTTGATGCGAGTGAGGCCGTACTCCAACGCCCGAACATAGTTCAAGGTCTCTTGTATGTCGGCCGGAGATGCGCCGGTACTGAAGCCGGGGAAAGGTTGCTGCCTTGCTTCGTAAGCATACAAATCGAGCAAGTCGGCCTGTGTTCCCTCGATCCGAGATGACGAAACGGCTTCCTGCCGTATGAAGGGCGCAAGCAGAAGATGCGGATTGCTCATACCACGGCCCAGTCCCGCAAGCTCGCCAATCGCCCGGTCGGCGTTGGAGAGGCGCTGGATCAGATCTGTATTCCAATCGATGTTCGGGGGCAGAGGATCCGGCAAGAACGCCCAGTAAGGCCCGTCTACATGCTCCACCTGAACCAGCTGGCCCGGGGCACTATCCAGGAAATCGTCCCTTTGCATGATCCCTCATTCCAATACATCCACCAGCTTGAACTGCGTCACGTC
>CAZJJF010000160.1:0-8384 GCA_964546245.1 uncultured Anaerolineales bacterium | reverse complement strand
AATGGCTCCGATCGACATTAACATTATAACACAATTTCCGATGTGTGTCAATGGAGCGCGAGGGCTTATCGCCTCTTCCGCCCGCGCATGCCTGTGACGCCGGCCGCCATCCTGTGCTCTGGGTCTGTCGGCAGGCAGCGGCGGCGCACAGCATTTATAGCTAACCACTCAACTTTGCTATCGATTCGTCCTGAAGGGAGGTAAGGGAGCGCGGGCGGTTCTCGTCTGAAAGGTTGGTATTATCCGACTCAACTTTTCTAGTGTCACTATCTCCAGGAGGAACAAATGGCTAAGGGTAAGGTGCTGGGGATTGATCTGGGCACGACAAACTCCGTCGTCTCGGTCATGGAAGGCGGCGATCCCGTCGTCATCCCAAATGCGGAAGGCAGCCGCACGACGCCTTCCGTTGAGGCTTTCACCAAGAGCGGGGAGCGACTGGTAGGCGCGCAGGCGAAGCGCCAGGCCGTGATGAACCCCGAGAACACCGTGTATTCCATCAAGCGGTTTATGGGTCGCTCCTTCGACCAGACCGAGGCCGAGCGGAAGCTCGTCTCCTACCAGGTCGTGCCGGGGCCTAACGGCGACGCCCGCGTCAAGCTGCCCGCCACGGGCAAGACCTACACGCCGCAGGAGCTGTCGGCGATGGTGCTGTCGAAACTGAAGACGGACGCCGAGGCCTACCTGGGCGAGCCGGTCTCTCAGGCTGTCATCACCGTTCCCGCCTACTTCAATGACTCGCAGCGACAGGCGACCAAGGATGCGGGCCAGATCGCGGGCCTGGAAGTGCTGCGCATCATCAACGAGCCGACGGCAGCCGCCCTGGCCTACGGCCTGGACAAGAAGAAGGATGAAACCATCCTGGTGTTCGACCTGGGCGGCGGTACGTTCGACGTGTCAGTGCTGGAAGTGGGCGACGGCATCATCGAGGTCCGTTCGACGGCCGGCGACACGCACCTGGGCGGCGACGACTGGGACCAGCGCGTTGTCGACTATGTGGCTGACGAGTTCAAGAAGGATTACGGCATCGACCTGCGCCAGGACCGCCAGGCGCTACAACGGCTGCGTGAGGCGGCCGAGAAGGCTAAGATCGAGCTAAGCCAGGTCGGCGAGACCGAGATCAACCTGCCGTTCATCACCGCCGACGCCAACGGCCCCAAGCATCTCCAGGTGAAGCTGACTCGCGCGAAGTTCGAGCAGCTGACCGAGGACCTGTTGCAGCGCGTGGTACATCCCTTCGAGCAGGCCCTGGGCGACGCCAACCTCAAGGCGACCGACCTGGATGAGATTATCCTGGTCGGCGGTGCGACCCGCATGCCCATGGTCCAGAACCTGGTCCGCAAGCTAACGGGCAAGGAGCCGAACAAGAGCGTCAACCCCGACGAGGTGGTGGCCGTGGGCGCGGCCATCCAGGGCGGCATCCTGGGCGGCGAGGTCAAGGACGTGTTGTTGCTGGACGTGACACCGCTGAGCCTGGGCGTCGAGACGCTGGGTGGCGTGATGACGGTCCTCATTGGGCGCAATACGACCATCCCAACCCAGAAGACCGAGGTCTTCTCAACCGCCGAGGACAGCCAGACCGCCGTGGACATCCACGTCCTGCAAGGCGAGCGCCCGCTGGCGGGGGATAACATGACGCTGGGCCGCTTCCGGCTCGACGGTATCCCGCCCGCCCCGCGCGGCATGCCCCAGATTGAGGTCAGCTTCGATGTCGATAGCAACGGCATCCTGAACGTGTCCGCCAAGGATCGCGCCACGGGCCGCAGCCAGAAGGTGACCATCACCGCGACGACGAACCTGGCCAAGGGTGACGTGGAGCGTATGGTGCGCGAGGCCGAGAGCCATCGCACCGCCGACGAGAAGCAGAAGGAACTGGTCGAGGCCCGCAACCAGCTGGACAACGCCATCTATCAGGTGGAGAAGCTGGTCAAGGACGGCGGCGACCAGGTGCCGGGTAACGTTCGCGCCGACGCCGAGAGCGCCATCCAGGGCGGTCGCGATGCTATGAACGGGTCCGAGGTTGGGCCGGTGCGCGTCGCCATCGACCGCTTGCAGCAAGTCGCCAACACGGTGGCCATGAGCACCAGCACGCCCCAGAGCGCACCGAGTGGCGCGCCGGGTGCGACGCAGCCCCGACACGCTGGCGACGACGTGGTGGAAGGCGAGTTCCGCGAAGCATAAATCAGTTAGGCTCTCAGCGAGGGGCACAGTCGTTCGCGCCCCTCGCTGAGATGGAAAGCGAGACAAGCGTGTATCGTAACTATCCCCCGCGACCTCCCTATCGACGTGTCCCGCGCCAGCCGGGCTATCCCCAACAACCGCCTGACGACGAGCCGTCTGAGCCGAAGGTTGAGGCGCAAGCCGCCGCGGCGCAACCCACTGAGACGACCAGGTCCAGCGTTGAGGATTCGGTGGTCGCCCAGTTCGAGCAAGAACTGATCGACGCTCGCCGCCAGGCGGACGAGGCCAACGACAAGTATCTGCGCGCCCGCGCCGAGCTAGAGAACGTGCGCAAGCGCGCCGAACGCCAGGCGGAGATGCGTTTCGACAGCCAGCGCCGCGACTTGCTGCTGAGCCTGCTGCCCGTGGTAGACACGCTGGAACTGGCCCTGGCCCACGCCGAGCCTGACTCTCAACTCCAGGGTGGCGTGGCGGCAACGCTCCGCCAGTTCCTGCGCGCGCTGGAGGACAATGGCGTCAAGCGGCTCGACCCAACAGGCGACACCTTCGACCCCGCCTTCCACGAGGCGGTGGAGGCGGCTAAATCAGACCAACCTTCGGGCACGATCATCGCCGTGGTCCGGCCCGGTTATACGCTGAACGATCAACTCGTTCGCCCGGCGCAGGTGCGCGTCGCGCAGTAAGGCTGCCCAGCTACCACGACGACCACGTCGCGGCGACACGATGCGACGACGGTAGAGGCTTATGGACTACAAGGACTACTACAAGATTCTCGAAGTGGACCGCAACGCCTCGGACAAGGACATCAAGAACGCCTACCGTCGCCTGGCGCGAAAGCATCACCCGGACGTGAACCCCGACGACAAGGCGGCCGAGGCGCGCTTCAAGGAAATCAATGAAGCCTACGAGGTCTTGAGCGACAAAGAGAAGCGCAAGAAGTACGACCAGTTTGGCGCGCAGTGGAAAGAGTACGAGCGCGCAGGCATCAACCCCGAAGACCTGTACCGTCAGTATGGCGCGCCGGGCGGCGCGGCCGGCCAGGGCGGTGTGCGCTACGTGACGCCGGAAGAGATGGAAGAGCTGTTTGGCAGCAGGGGCGGCGCGGGGGGCATGGGGGGTAGTGGCTATTCCAGCTTCTTCGAGTCGCTGTTCGGGGGCATGGCGGGCAGCGCGGATCCTCGCCGCACGGCGCGCGCCACCCGCCCCCGCCAGGGCGAAGACATCGAGCAGCCGGTCGATGTGACGCTCGAAGAAGCCTTCGCTGGCTCCAGCCGCGTTCTGCACAAGGATGGCCGCCGCCTTGAGGTAAAGATACCGCCCGGTGTACGGAACGGCTCGAAGGTGCGCATGGCGGGCGAGGGCGGGCCGGGCCTGGGTGGCGGCCCCGCTGGCGACCTGTACCTCGTGGTCGATGTGTTACCCCACCCAACCTTCGAGCGCGACGGCGACAACCTGAAGGTGGACGTGCCAGTGGACCTGTACACTGCTGTCTTGGGCGGTGAGGCGCGCGTGCCGACCATCAAGGGCACGACGGTGACGATGAAGGTGCCGGCAGGCACACAACCTGACCAGATGATTCGCCTGCGTGGGCTGGGCATGCCCCAGTTGCGACAGCCTGACCAGCGCGGGGACATGCTGGCCCGCATCAAGGTCAGCATGCCGCGCGACTTGAGCGAGCGAGAGCGGGAGTTGTTTGAAGCATTGCGCCAGGCGCGGGCGAGCGCCTAGACCGGCACGAGTAGCGTGAGAGAGGACGAGAGATGGCAGACGTTCGACGCACCAGAACAGCTCACAGCCACGATGAGCCGTTGTATGTGATCAGCGTCGCCGCGCGCATGGTCAATCTGCATCCCCAGACCCTCCGCACCTACGAGGAGATGGGACTGGTGAAGCCAGCGCGGTCGGCGGGCAACGTCCGCCTGTATTCGATGGCCGACATTGAGCGCGTGCGCCAGATTCAGCGCCTGACCGACGAGTTGGGCGTGAACCTGGCGGGTGTCGAGGTGATCTTCCACATGCGGGGGCTGCTGGAGCAGATGCACCGCGAGATGGAAACCATGCGGCAGCAGTACGAGGCGGAGCTAGAGCGCATGCGCCGCCACGCGCGCGGCGGGTAAATACGACCAGAACCTGAAGGCTTCGAAGCCCTTTGGGGTCTGCCACCGACAAGGACACTTCCCCATGAGCCTGCATCGTGAACCCATTCAACACCCGGCCGAGGCCGCTAGCGTAGACGCCGTAGAGCAAGCGGTGCGCGAGGCGCTGTATGAGAGCGAACCGTTGCGCCAATCCAAGGCTCCCATTACGGTGGCCGCTGTGGATGGGGTCATTACTCTGACCGGCAACGTTCGCACCCAGACCCACATCGACTTCGCAACGACGCTGGCGCGGCGCACGGCGGGCGTGCGCGAGGTACGCAGCCAGCTGGTCGCCGACACCGACATCGAGAACGAGGTCGCCATTGCCCTGGCGATGGACCCGCGTACCAGGTTGACCACCGACCGGGTCGCCGTCACCGCCCTGCTCGGCTCGGTGATGCTGTCGGGGCCGGTCGATACGCCCGACCAGAAGGCGGCGGCCATCGAGATGGCGCGTGGCGTGCGGGGGGTATGGGAAGTGGTGGATGGGCTGACGGTGCGTCGATAGCCGCCAAGGACGAATGCCCTTACGGGCGCGACGAAGGGCCAGGGACCAAAGGCGAATGGTCGTCCTTCATTGGCTCCTGGTCCTTCGCCCTTGGTCTTAACTAGAGGATTCATCACGAAGGCGAGGTAACTTATGGATACGCGACGTTTGACACACAAGGCCCAGGAGGCGCTACAGGGCGCTATGACGCTGGCCGAGAGAGAGCACAACCCCCAGCTGGAGCCGCTCCACCTCCTGGTTGCATTGCTGGAGCAGCCGGAGGGCATCGTCAGCCGTGTAGTCGACCGCGCGGGCGCGAACTCGGCGGCCTTGCTGCGGCAGGCTCGCGCCGAGATGGGCCGCCTGCCCCACATCAGCGGCGATGCGCAGGTCATCCAGAGCAATGCCTTTCGCAAGGTTCTCCAGGGCGCGTACGACGAGATGGCCCCCTTCAATGATGAGTACGTCAGCACGGAGCATCTACTGCTGGCGATGCTCAAGGAGGGGGGCCCGGCGGCGCGGCTGCTCAGCAACGCCGGCGTCAACCGCGATAACGCGCTGCAAGCCTTGCAGCAGATTCGCGGCAGCCAGCGCGTGACGAGCGCCGACCCAGAGGCAACCTACGAGGCGCTCAGCCAGTACGGGCGCGACCTGACTGAGATGGCGAAGCAGGGTAAGCTAGACCCGGTCATCGGCCGCGACGATGAGATTCGGCGCACCATTCAGGTGTTGTCGCGGCGGACCAAGAACAATCCGGTACTGATTGGCGAGCCGGGCGTCGGCAAGACGGCCATCGTGGAGGGACTGGCGCAGCGTATCGCGCGCGGCGACGTCCCTGAGGCGCTGCAAGGCCGCAAGGTCATCGCGCTGGACCTGGGGTCGATGGTGGCGGGGGCCAAGTATCGCGGCGAGTTCGAGGAGCGGCTGAAGGCGGTGCTCAAGGAGGTGCAGGATGCGGCGGGGCAGGTGATCCTGTTCCTGGACGAGCTGCACACGGTGGTTGGGGCGGGCGCGGCCGAGGGGGCGATGGACGCCTCCAACATGCTCAAGCCGCTGCTGGCGCGCGGCGAGTTGCGCATGATTGGCGCGACGACGCTGGATGAGTATCGCAAGCATATCGAGAAGGACGCGGCTTTGGAGCGGCGCTTCCAGCCGGTGGTGGTGGATGAGCCGAGCGTGGAGGAGACCATCTCCATCCTGCGCGGCCTCAAGGAGAAGTATGAGGTTCACCACAATGTGCGGATTACCGACGGAGCGATCGTTTCGGCGGCGGTGCTGTCCGACCGCTATATCACGGACCGCTTCCTGCCCGACAAGGCCATCGATCTGATCGACGAGGCGGCGGCGCGGCTGCGGATGGAGAACACCAGCAAGCCCCAGGAGATCGATGAGGCGGAGCGCAGGCTGATCCAGTTGCGCATGGAGGCGGCGGCCCTGGAGCGGGAGAAGGACGAGGCGTCGCAGCAGCGACTGGCGCATCTGAACGAGCAGATTATTGACCTGGAGAAGCAATTCCAGGCGCTCAACGAGCAGTGGGAGGGCGAGCGCGCAGGGGCGGAGCGCGTGCCCCACTTGCAGGCCGAGGTGGAGCGGTTGCAGACTGAGTTGCAGCGACTGCTCGACCGGGCGCGGCTGACGACCAACAACGATGACTTCCGCAAGGCCTATGCGGCGCAGCACGAGATGGAGCAGGCGCAGGCGGAATTGGCGCGGGCCAGGCAGCGCGGCGCGCAGGTGTCGGATAAGAAGCTGGTGCGCGAGGAGGTGACGGGCGAGGACATCGCTGAGATTGTGTCCAAGTGGACCGGCGTGCCGGTCAGCAAGCTCATGGCGGGCGAGATCGATAAGCTGCTGCGCCTGGAGGATGAGCTGCATGGGCGGGTCATCGGACAGGATGAGGCGGTTGTTTCCGTGGCGAGTGCGGTGCGCCGCTCGCGGGCGGGCTTGCAGGATCCGAATCGTCCCATCGGGTCGTTCATCTTCCTGGGGCCGACGGGGGTCGGGAAGACGGAACTGGCGCGCGCGCTGGCCGAGTTGTTGTTCGATGACGAAGATGCGATGACCCGCATCGACATGAGTGAGTACCAGGAGCGGCATACGGTGGCGCGGCTTATCGGCGCGCCACCGGGCTATGTGGGCTATGAGGAGGGTGGTCAGTTGACGGAGGCGATTCGCCGCAAGCCCTACTCGGTCATCCTGTTCGACGAGATTGAGAAGGCGCATCCTGAGGTGTTCAACCTGCTGTTGCAGGTGCTGGACGATGGGCGGCTGACTGACAGCCAGGGTCGGGTGGTGAACTTCAAGAATGCGGTCATCATCATGACCAGCAATGTGGGTAGCCAGCACATCATGGAGATGGAGCGGGCGGGCCTGCCCTGGGAGAGCATTGAGGCGCGCGCCATTGAGGAGTTGCGGCAGAAGTTCCGCCCTGAGTTCCTGAACCGGGTGGATGAGATTCTGGTGTTCCATCCGCTGAGCAAGGATGACGTGGCCCGCATCGCGGACATCCAGTTGAAGCGGCTGCGGAGGCTGCTGACCCAGCGGGAGATGGGGTTGGAGGTGACGGAGGCGGCGAAGCTGAGGCTGGCGGAGGAGGGCTACGACCCGGTGTATGGGGCGCGGCCGCTGAAGCGGGTTATCCAGCGGCGCATCCAGGACCCGCTGGCGACGCGCATCCTGACGGGTGAGTTCCGCGACGGGGATACGATTGTGGTGGGCGTGGGGCCGGATGGGGCCTACGCCTTCGCGAAGGGGGGGGAGCCGGTCGCGGCGGCCGTATAGCTGGTGGCTAATGGTGGGAGAGCAGGCGTTCCTTCCTGGAGAGGGCCGGCCGGCGATGGGTGTGAGCCTGTCGCCGGCCGGTTTTTTGGGTTGATGGCTGGCAGGGTGGGGGCACAGGTCAGCCCCGGCGCTCGGCGATGGGGGGACTCCATCGTCGGATTCACCGGGGCTGTGCTACCTGACACTGTCGGGCCTGGTGCTCGCCACCCAGAAGGCTGGGCTGGGGTGCGGGTGGGATGCAGGGCGGCGGGATGTGGGGCGCGGCGGCGATGTGGCGGCGATGTAAGGGTGAAGGTGGCAAGGATGGGAGATGGATGTGGCGGCGATGTAAGGGTGAAGGTGGCAAGGGTGAGATATGGATGTTGGCCGGGTGAGATGCGGGATGAAGCTGGAATGAGAGCGGCAAGCATCGACGAGTGTAGGAACAGGGACACAATATCACGCGGGTAGGTGAATGTCAAGGAAAGATTTCACCACTTTTCAGGTGAAGCGCGATTTGAAGATTAGGGGTTGGCGGCGGGTGGGGGGTTGATTGGCGGGTTGGAGAGGTTGACCTGGATGGTGGGCTGGCCGATGCGGCGGTATTGCATGAGGGCGCGGATGGCGTCGAGGTAGCGCTGCTGGGCGCGGCTCTGGCGGCGCTGGTAGTAGTCGGATTGTTTGAGGTTGAGGAGGTCGTAGCGGCGGGCGTATTCCTGGTCGGCGTGGTGGAGTTGGAGCCAGCAGGCGATGACGCGGTCGATGAGGAGGGTTTCGAGGGGGGCGGGGTCGGGACCGGCGAGGGCGGCGCGGAGGGTGGC
>CAZJJF010000159.1:0-8457 GCA_964546245.1 uncultured Anaerolineales bacterium | reverse complement strand
GGCTAAAGGCGCGCGGCTTCCTGCACTGGGGCTACAATTACTGGTACCGGCGAGCGACGACGACGCTCATCGACCCTTTCACCGTCAACGACGCCCACGCCTGGCCCAACTGGGCGGGTGGCGACCCCTTTATCGTCTACCCCGGCCCCGACGGCCCCATCGACTCGCTGCGCTGGGAGGTGTTCGCCGAGAGCCTGCAAGACTACGCTCTGCTCCAGGGCGCGGATATCGACCCCGACGACCCGCGCCTGGCCGATATTCAGGACTACGCCGAATTTCCCCGCGATGCGGGCTGGGTACTGGCACGGCGGCGCGAACTACTCGATGCGGATAGGCCCTAAAGGCCTGGCCGACCTTGAGGGCCTCGCGCGCGCCGATTTCGTGTCAGCCTGCTGCTTGTGGTAGAATCGGCGCAAGGAACCCTGTGTCATGAACGTGCCGCGCCTGCTCGCCGACCGCTACCTTATCCTGGAACCCTTGGGGGCCGACGCTGACGGCGAGCGATTTCGCGCCCGCGACGCCCGCCTCGACCGCATCGTCGAGGTGCTCGCCCTCAGCGCGCCGGCCGGGTCGGAGGCGGCGGCAGATCGTCTGGCCGCCGCGCGCCAGGCCGCTGTCCTGCTTCACCCCAACATCGTGCGCATCTTTGACGTCGCCGAGGACGGCTCGCTGGCCTACGTCGTCAGCGAAGCCGTCGAGGGCGGCACGCTGGCCCAATCGCTGACCCGCGGCCACCCCTACCGTCCCGAGATTCCCACCTCCGTCGTGCGCCAGATCGCCACCGCCCTGGCCGCCGCCCACGGTCAGGGCCTCGTCCATGGCGCTTTGACACCGGAGCGGGTGCGCCTCACCCCAGACGGGCACGCCTGCGTCGAGGACTTCTGCCTCCCCAGGCCAGCCCCCAACCCACCGTGGGCCGCGCCGGAGGTCATGGCCGGCGCCCCGCCCACCGCGGCCGCCGACATGTACGCCCTCGGTGCGATGCTCTACGCCCTCTTGAGCGGGCAGGCGCCGCGCCCCGGCAGCGTGACGCTGCCCCCCGGCATCCCCGGCTCTCTGAGCGGACTGACGGCGCGCCTGCTTGCTGAGACACCCGCCCAGCGACCAACGGCCGCCTGGACCGCCGATGCCTTGCGGCGCACGGTTGAGGATGCCGCCCGAACGACCGGCATGGTCGCCGCCGCACCGCCCCCCTCACCAGCAGACAGCCGGGGGGAGAGCGCTGCCGCGCCGACGCACCCAACGCCGCCCGCCACGCCCACCGTGCGCCCCCCGCCGCTGTTGCCGGCCACAGCGCCCGATCCGGCAAGCAGCGGTCGGCGCTGGTGGCTCGTGGCGCTGGTGGTGGCCGGCTTGCTGCTGGCCGCCCTCGCTGCCACACAGATTCTGCGCGGCCCCGCCGCCCCCGCCCCATCGGCCACGACCACGCCCTTCGTCGCAGCCGGCGTGACTGCCCTACCAGGCATGTTCAGGCGAGTGGGCCGGGTTGACGCCATCGACGGCGCCAGGTGGACCGTGGACGGCCAGGCGATTCAGGTTCCCTTCACCGTCAGTAATAACCCGCGCCCCGGCATCAAGGCCACCATCGAAGGTGTGATTCGCCCCGACGGTCAGTGGGTGGCAACGCAGCTGACCTGGGAACCGTGAGGAACGCAACGCGCGGGATGTTCCCATCCCGCGCGAGCATCATTCCCCTGCGAGCGCCCTACTGGGTGGCGCTGGACAACATCTCATCCCACTTTTCCCACGCCAGGTTGCCCTCGACCTTGCGGCCGTTGACGAAGAAGGTCGGCGTGCCGGCGAGCTGGAGCTTGGTCGTGGCGTCCTGGGTCGAGGCGCGCACGGCCGGCAGATAACGCCCCGTATCGAGGCACTGGGCGAACAACTCCGGTTGGATGCGCCCCACCTCGGCGGCCATAGCCTTCAGGGTGGCCGGGGTGAATGCGCCCTGATTCTGCCCCTGGGCGCGGGCGTACAGCAAGTCATGGTAAGGCCAGAAGCGGCCCTGTTCATGGGCGCACAGCGCGGCGGCGGCGGCCGCATCGCTTTCGGGACCGCGAATTGACATGTCTCGCCAGATCAGCCGTACCTTGCCATCCTTGAGATACTTCTCGCGAATCTTGGGCAGGGTGTCTTCGGCAAACTGACGGCAATAGGGGCACTGGAAGTCAGCCAGTTCCAGAATCGTGATCGGCGCAGTCGCCGCCCCCTCAGACGGAAAACCCTCCGGTGTCGAGTCGGGGCGATTCGCGCCGCTCGGATAGACCACCTGGGCCTGCTGCTGGGGCGCTTGAGCGGGCAGTTGGACCATGCCATCCTTGCCGGGCTGAACCTGGATGACGTTGCCCTGGGGCAGACTGCCTGGCGGCAGGATGTTGGCCGATCCAGCCTGCACAGGGGCCGCACCCACTTGCGGCGCGTCGCCCTCGCCGGATGTCTGCTGCCAGACCTGGCTGAAGGCGAGGAAGAACGCGCAGCCGATTAGAATCAGAATCACAATTGCCAGCGCGTGGATGGGCTTGACAGTAATATCGCGAACGCGCGCATCCTCTGAATGATGCTCAGAGGCGGTTTGCTTCTGGCCGGAACGAGATTTCTTTGACATAGGGGGCTTTCACTGGCGCGCGACGACGTCCGCCACCATCCGCTCGACCTGCGACACATCCAGGAACGCGCCGCGCCGCACCTGGCGCAGCGTGCCGTCGGCGTCGACCAGCCAGGTGGTCGGATAACCGGTCACGCGATATTGTCGGGCGATGCTCGTCTCCGTGTCCAGGACGCTGGGGAAGGACAAGTTGTTATTCCTCAGGTACTGGGTGACACGCTCACCCGCCTCGCCCTGGTTGATACCCAGGACCACCAGGCCCTGGTCTTGATACTTGCGGTAGACCTGTTCAAGGGCCGGCATCTCGATGGCGCAGGGGCCGCACCACGTCGCCCAGAAATTGAGCAGGACAGGCTGGCCCTTGAAGTCCGATAGATGCACCGTCTGGCCGTCAGGCGTCTGCAAGGCGAAGTCGGGCGCGGCCTGCCCAGCCGTCAGGCTCACCAGCGGCGCGCTGGCTGCGGCGGCCTGGGGCGCAGCTACAACCGCTGCTGTCGCCGCCTGACGCGGCAGTTCCACCACCTCCGAGTCGGAACCTGTCATCCACTTGCCGAGAACGAAGCCCAGCAGGAGCACGCCCAGGATGCCCGCTACGGTCGCGATGCCCCACACCAGGCCGCGGCCACGCAACACCCCAGGCTCTGCCACGCGCGTTGTTGTCGTATCATGCAGCATAAACTATAGTCCGTCCGTCCGAGAGCAACATGAAGCCGTCGCAGAAGCGGCGGCTTTGCACTCTCTGTAACGCCGGTCGGACGCGCAAGATACGGCCTATGCCTTCTTTCCCACCTTAAAGGTGGCCTGCGTCGGCACATATTCGCTGGTGAACTTCTCGCGGCCCACCTGTTGCCCGCCCTGCTTGATCACCCGGTAATACTCGATGTCCATGCCCTCGCGCGGCCACTCCACCTGTTTCGTCTGCCCGGCGGCCAGTGTCGGGTCGTCCTGGTACACCGGTGGGCCGGGCGCCTTGCGGTTCTTCACTGCCAGCCCTTCCAGCGCCACCTCGCGCTGCGGCTTCGTCCCATACAGGCGCACGGTCAGGCTCGAGTTGGCCGGGTTGACGGACGTCTGCATCAACAGCGGCGCGCCGGTGTCGTTCTTGAACTTAAGGTCAACCTGCGGCTGAAAGATGGTCGCCTCCAGGCCCAGCGGCTTGTTTCCCTGCTCGTAGTAGCTGACGCGGTAGGCGTGGGCGAAACGCTCAGCGATGGGTAGGCCAGCCCAGAAAGCCGCGCGAAACACTGTTGTCGACACCTGGCATACCCCACCGCCTGCGCCGCGCTGGGTCTGGTTGTCCACAATGATGAGCGTCTCGTCATAGCCTGTCTTGCTGCTGATCTCACCCACAGTGTTGTTGAAGGAGAAGGTCGCCCCGGCCGGAATCACCACCCCATCGAACTTGCTGGCCGCAAGCTGGATGTTACGCACACGCCCAGGCTCCGACCCGGCGAAGTGGCTCGTCTCCTCCCACACCAGTTCCTTGATGCCCAGTTGGTCGATCCGCGACGTATCGACGCCGGGCGGCACGGGCCGCACCACAGCATCCACCCGCCGCTCGGCCAACGGCGGCGCGGCCTGGCGCAGGCTCGCCTGGGCCGCCTCCAGGATGCGCGTCGTCGAGGCCAGGACATCCAGACTCAGCCCCTCCTGGCTTGCCTGGGTCGCTACCGGCTTTCTGGCAGCAGCGTCCCAGCGCAGGCGGCCATCCCTGGCGGGGCGATCGACATCGGGACTAAGCCGCGCGACCCACGCCTGCACCCGGCCGCGATCCAGCGTCGTCGTCAGACGGCCCGCCTCATCCACGCTGTACACCAGCATGGCCTGCAAGTCGGCCGGCTTGAGCGTCCAGGCGCGATCCCCGTACACCAGGCTGATAGGCGCGCCTGCCAGGCGTAACGCTTGTTGCGCAGCCTCGTTTGAGTCGCTAATCTGCGGCAGCGCATCGGTCATCGGCAGGTCGATGCTGGTGGTCGCGCCGGCTCGCAGCGCGGCCTGGAGTTGAACCACCAGCGCGGGTACATCGAGGCGTTGGCCCGGCTGTGCAGGGACAGCATAGGTCGCCGTGCCCGAAGTCGCCACCGACGCATTCTTCGGGGCAACCGCTGTCTCGTCAGCCAGGCGGTTGAGATACGCATTGAATGGCCCAGGTTCAACGGCGATGACAGGGGCCAGGGTGGCGGGGGCCAGGGGCAGAACCACGGCCCGTAGCATCCCCAGCGGGTTCTCGCGCCCCACCCGGTACGCCGCGTCGGCGCTCGCCTCCGCGTCCAGGCGCGCGCCAAGACTCGCGTAGTTGGGCGCCCAGAGGCGACTCCCCCCGCGCAAGGTGATGGGGAGGCCAGCATATGAGGGGGCCGCCTGGCGGCGCAGGAGGTCCGCCACCTGGGAGCGCGTCAAGCCCCCCAGGTCGTAACCCGCGCTGTGCACGCCCAGATAGACCCGCTCGCGGTAGAGCAGGAAATAACCCAGCAGCGCGATGGCCGCGAAGGCTACCAGGACAAGTGTCAAGCGTTTCACAGGCAGAATTGTAGAGAGCAACGCC
Organism: uncultured Anaerolineales bacterium; assembly: GCA_964546245.1. GTDB lineage: Bacteria > Chloroflexota > Anaerolineae > Epilineales > JAHCIE01 > JAHCIE01. Next base: position 3,307 of record CAZJJF010000159.1, on the reverse strand, counting down.
GAGCAGGTCAAGCGGCCGACACACGAGCGCTTTCGGGGGCGTCAGCAAGTCAGTCCTGGTTAGCGTTGACTTACGTTGGCCTCTATGCTAGAATGGCTACAGGGGGGTAGGGCGATAGCCAGCACGGGCCGCTCGGTGCGATTCCCTCTACTTTGCTTTCATCCACCAGCGCACTCTGCCCCAGGTTTGGCCCATGCAGCCCGCGCCAGAACTTACACCAGCCGTGCGGCCCACGCCGCAGCTTATACTCACGCGCGAACTCCTCACCCTCGCCGCTGACGACCTCGCCGCCCGCATCGAGGCGGAAATGGCGGACAATCCGGCGCTGGATTGGGTTGCGGAGCCATCGCGAGAAGGGCGCCCATCCCGTCCGTCTGCCTCGACGGCATCGCACGCCGAGACCATCGACTATGACTTCCGCGCGCCGCGCAGCCTGGCGGACTACCTTATCGAGCAGGTCCGCGTCCACCCACATTTAGGGCATATCTCGGTCGCTATGGAAATCATCGGTAGCCTCGACCATCGCGGCTGGCTGGCGGAGAGCATGGCGGGGCTTGCCGAGCGCCTCGGCGTCGCCGAGGAGACAGTGTCAGACACGTTGGCTTTGGTTCAGTCCCTCGATCCGCCCGGCATCGGGGCGCGCGACGCCCGCGAGGCGTTGCTCATTCAGCTTGACCAGCTCGACGGCATGCCTCATGCCCGCCGCGTGCTGGCTCGTCGCCTCGTCGCCGACCACTGGGCTGACTTTAGCCACCAGGCATGGGCGCGCCTCGCCCGCACCCTCAAGACGACAGAGGCGCAAATACGCGATGCGGCGGCGTTCATCCGCGACAATCTCGCCCCCTATCCGGCCCATACCTTCTGGGGCGAAGACCACGATGACCCGCTCCTGACACCGGATGTCATTCTGCACCTGAACCCACGCGACCCAGAGGGGCCATTCAAAGTGACCGTTGTTGAGGCAAGTCGCTACAGACTCCACATCCCACGCTCAGTAGCCTGCGCCGCCCCCCACGCGCCGCAGGTGGATGAGTATGTGACCCGCGCTCGTCTGTTCATCGCCAGCCTGCATCAACGTTGGCGCACCATCGCCCTCATCGCGTCGAGCCTGGCCGACGCGCAACGCGACTTCGTGTTGGGCGGACCGCGCCATCTTAAGCCCCTCAACCAGGTCCAACTGGCCGCCCAGCTCGATATTCACGAGTCGACCATCAGCCGCACCGTGCGCGGCAAGTTTGCCCAGCTGCCGAATGGACGGATTGTCCCTCTGTCCGCCTTCTTCGCTGCCGACCAGTCGGCAAAAGACGCCTTGCGTGCGCTGGTCGCCAGCGAACAGACCCCCCTTACCGACCAGGAACTGTGCGACGCCCTTGCCTGCCAGGGCCACCATCTGTCGCGCCGCACCATCGCCAAGTATCGCGACGACCTGGGGATCCCAGCGGCCGGTCGCCGCGCCCGAACCGCCCGCTCATGTTGAAACGGCTTCTTCTCGCGCTCCTGGTCGCCGTCGCGCTTCTCCCCGCCACCGCCCACGCCCAGTCGCCCACGCCGTCGGCGCCCTTTGGCTTCAGCCCCCTCGGCTCGCTCACGGCCGAGGCGGCGCTTTATCCCAATCCCGCCGCGTCCACCTCGCCGCGCGTGCTCGCCCAGGGCACGCCAATCCTCAATGTACTTGCTCGCACCGAGGATGGCTGGCTATGGGTCCTGACGAGCGAAGGTCTGGGCTGGCTGGCCCCTGACGCCCCAACCGCCTTTGAGGGCCCGGTCCCCGTCGTGCCCGTCTTTGTTCCCGAGCGCCCCGCCTCGGGCCTCTCCTCGATTGCACCCGTGCCCACCCCTACCCTCGAACCCGAGCCAGCCCTGATCAGCGGCCCGTCGCGTGCCGAAGAAAGCAACGCGGCGCTGGTGGTCGAGCCACCCACCGGGCCTTTGGGCCGCTATACGTGGCCCGCCCTCCTGCTGGGTCTGGGCGTCCTGACTCTGGGCCTGGCCGTAGGCGCTACCACCGCCTATTGGCGGCGCCAGGTACGCACCGAGGCGGCCCAGCGCGCCAGTGTCGAGGCGCAATTGCGGGAGATCGCCCAGTACTCCGACGACGCGGTCCTGATGACCGACACTGAGGGCAAGATTGTCGAAGCCACGGCGCCGGCCGTCACTCTCCTCAGTCAACCAGCCATCGCCGGTCAGCCGCTAGCCGCCTTCTTTGGCGTCGACCCCGCCGCCCTGATTGAGGACGCCCTCATCATGGGCTACGCCCATCGCGAGGGCGTTAGCCTCAAAGACAATCCGAGCCGCATCATCAACATCGAGGCGCGCACCCTCAACCGCCAGGGCAAACTCTACGCGCGGCTCCTCCTTCGCGAGGTCAGCGCGACATCCGCCGAAGAGGAGGAACTCGCCCGTCGTCGTGAGTTAGCCCTGTATGATATCGCCACGACCATCAGTCGTTCCCTCGACCGCGACAAGGTTCTGGAAATCGCCCTCGACCGCCTGATGCGCCTGTCGGGGGCCGACGCTGGCGTCATCTTCATCCGCAACGGGTATACCCGTCTGTGGGCCGCGCAGGGCTTCAGCGACGAGTTCCGTGCCCGCATCGACAATGTTGCGCCGGATACCGGCTTACTCGGTCAGGTACTGCATAGCGCCACGCCGTGGCTCGTGCCCACCCTGCCCTATTCCCCCGACAGCCTGGCCCAGGCCCTGACCCGCGAAGGTGTCGCCAGTCTGGCGGTCGTACCGCTGCTGGCCCACGGCGAAGAAGCGGGTGTAATTCTGCTGGGCGCGCGCCGTCCCCAGGCCTTCTCCGCGCGCGACGTGCCTCTCTTCGAGGTCATCGGCGCCCACATCGGCGTCGCCGTCGAGAATGCCCGGCTGTTCCGTGAGTTGGGGGACACGGTGGGCAACCTGGAGCAGGTCAAGCGCTTCAGTGAGAGCGTCTTCCAAAACATGACCAACGGCATCATCACGCTGGATGGCCTGGGTTGTGTGACATCCCTCAACCACGCCGCCGAGCAGATGCTCAAGCTGAACATGGATGTCAGCATGGGGCAGGCGCTGGAGGAGATCCTTCAAGCGCCTGGCAGCCTGGCCGACATGCTGCAGCACGTCCTGCGCCTCGGCACGACCTTCGCCGGCCACGAACTGGTCGTCACCCGCGCCGACGGCCAGAGCATCCCGCTGCGGCTCAGCATTGCCCCGCTACGCAACGACAAGAACGCCATCATTGGCGCCGTGGTGGTCTTCGACGACCTGACCGAACAGCGCACCATCGAGGAAGAGCGCCAGCGGCTGGACCGCCTCGCCCTGC
>CAZJJF010000158.1:0-8494 GCA_964546245.1 uncultured Anaerolineales bacterium | reverse complement strand
GGTCGGCTACGTCGCCAGCAAAGTAGAGATGCCCACAGCGCCGGGACCGCAGTGGACGCCGACGGCGGGGCCGGTTTCGACCAGGCTGACGTCAACGGCGGGGTAGAGGGCGCGCACGCGCCGCTGTACCTCCGCGCCTAGCTCTGGCGCGGCGGCGTAGATGACGCCGATCTCCTGGATAGGGCCTGCCGCCTGCACAATCTCCAGCAGGCGATTCACGGCGTTGCGCATCGAGCGGGTGCGGTCGGTGACTTGCACGGCGGAGTTGCGGAAGTCAAGGATGGGCTTGACGTGGAGCAGGGACCCAATCCAGGCGGCCGGCGCACTGACCCGGCCGCCACGGTAAGCGTACTCCAGGGTATCCAGGGCGGCCCACAGGCGGACGCGCGGCGCGGCCCGCTCCCCGGCGGCGACGACCTCGTCGAGGCTGAGGCCGCGCTGGGCGGCGCGCGCCGCCTCGATAGCGACCCAGCCGATGGCCAGCGACAGGTTGGTCGAGTCGACCAGGCGTACCCGGTCGCCAAAGTCGGCGGCAGCGACACGCGCTGAGTTGAAGATGCCGCTGAGGCCCGCGCCGACGTGGACACTGACCACGTCGTGGCCCGCCTGGGTCAGGCGCTCGTACTCGGTGGCGAAGAAGCCCGGCGGCGGGGCTGCCGTGGTGGGCAGCGCCTGGCTCTTTGCCATGCGAGTGTAGAACTCGGTGGTACTCAGGTCAACCCGATCGCGGAAACTCTCCTGGCCGAACTGAACGAGGGCCGGTACCACGGAGATGTGCAGTTTTTGGGCCACGTGGGGCGGTAGGTCGGCGGCGGAGTCGGTGACGATGCGAATAGACATGGGCCTGCGCTTTCGGTTTGTAGGGGTGGATGGAGTGGCATGAGCGCGGTCCACAGGGCGAGGCGCTCATGCCGCCAGCAAGCTGGCAACGCCGACCGCGCCCGGCCCGGCGTGGACGCCGACGGCGGGGCCTGTCTCGACCAGAACAATGTCGCGCTCAGGATAGCTGGCCTGAAGGCGGCGCTGCACCTCCGCGCCTAGCTCTGGCGCAGCGGCGTGGATGACGCCAATCTCCTGGGGCGGCCCGGCCTCAGCCACGATCTGAAGCAGGCGCGTCACAGCCTTGTGGAGCGTACGCACCCGTTCGCCAAGTACGACGGTTGAGTCATAGATGCCCAGGATGGGCTTGATCTGGAGCAGCCCGCCAACCCAGGCCTGAGCGGCGTTGAGGCGTCCGCCGCGATAGGCATACTCTAGCGTATCCAGCACGGCCCACAGATGCACGCGCGGCGCGAGGCCCTCCGCCAGGGCGGCGACCTCAGCGAGATTGGCCCCGTCGCGCGCGGCGCGGGCAGCCGCCACGGCTATCCAGCCTTCGGCCAGCGAGAGATTGGTCGAGTCCACCACTCGCACCCGATCAGGATAGTCCTGCGCTGCTACCCGCGCGGCGTTGTAGATGCCACTCATGCCGCCAATCACGGTCACGACGGCAACGTCGTGGCCGTCGTCGATGAGCCGCTCGTATTCCACGGTGAAGCGGCCCGGCGCAGGGGCTGAGGTTTGGGGGAGGGTGTCGCTCGCCGCCAGACGCTGGTAGAACTGGGCTGCGCTCAGGTCAACGCGGTCCTCGAAGCTGTCCATACCGAAGCGAACGATAGCCGGCACGACCGTAATGTGAAGCTCGGCGGCCAGCGTCGCGGGCAGGTCGGCGGCAGAGTCGGTGATGATGCGCGTCGACATCGGCGTACTCTCGCAGTAGGCGGGCGCTGCCCTGCGAGCCGCAGACCGCGGCTCGCAGGGGATGCCTACTCTACAGACATGACGTAGAAGTAGTGGGGCTGTCCGCCGGCGTGAATCTCAAGGCGCAACGTGCCGAAGGGCAGCGTGGCGGCGCGGGTGCGCGACTCCTCGGGGGTAAGGACTGCCACCGGCATGTCGTACCGGCCGCGCAGTTGCTCGGCCAGCGCCTCGGCGTAGTCGCGCGCTACTTGGGGCGTTCGATCCTGGCCGTAGTAGACCGACAATACCTCGTAGTCCTCGATGCCCAGGCGCGCCAGGACTTCTAGCGTGACATCCACGTCGATCTCGCCGGCGGTGACGACTTCATCGTTCAGGATGCCGAGAATCTGACCTTCCTTGACGTCGACGTCGTCGATGAGCACGCTGCGGACGGCGTGCGCCAGCTCGACGGTCTGTACCTGGCCCAGGGCATCCGTCATCGCCTCGACGTTCTCGGTCAGTTCCAGGTCGTGGCGGATGGCAAGCATGGCCGCAATGCCCTGGGGGATGGTTTTGCTGGGCACGACGTAGACTCGCTTGTCCGTCAGCTCAGGTACTTGCTGCGCGGTCATGATGACGTTCTTGTTGTTGGGTAGTACGATGATGTCATCGGCGGCGACACTGTTGATCGCCTTTAGTACATCCTGGACGCTAGGATTCATCGTCTGGCCGCCGGCGATCACTTCGCTCGCGCCCATGCTGTGGAAGATCTGGTCGAAGCCGGCGCCGGGCGCCACCGCGACAATGGCGAAGGTGTGAAGCGACTGGGGTTGGGGTGGCGCGGCGGGCGTGGCGGCCTCCGCCAGTTTTGCATCCCGCCCTTCGCCCAGGGGGCGGGCTGAGAAATCCTTGAACTGGCGGTCCATGTTGTCGATCTTGACCTTGACCAGGCTGCCCCGCGCCGTGGCGTAGCTCAGAGCCGCGCCGGGGTCGGGGGTGTGGATGTGAACCTTGATCATTTCGTCATCGCCGACGACGACGGCCGAGCTACCGATCTTGAGCATATCGGTGCGGAACTGGTCGAAATTGAGCTGGCCCTCGACGATGAACTCGGTGCAGTAGCCGTAACCCTCAAGCTCATCCTGGCCGTTGGTGATGAAGTCCATAGTGAATGCCGGTGCGGCCTCCTGAGGCTCGGTGACCGTGGCGCCTGGGATGATGTAGGTGGTTTCGCCGCGCAGATAGCGCGCCATTCCTTCCAAGAAGTAATAGTAACCCTGACCGCCCGAGTCGACTACCCCTGCATCGCGGAGAACCTTGAGGTATTGGGGGGTGCGCGCCACAGCATCGTCAGCCGCCTTGACGGCCTGCTCCATCACGGCCTGGGGCGTGGCGGTATCTGGCATGAGCATGGCCGCGTCACCCGCCTCGCGGGCAACCGTCAGAATCGTGCCTTCAACGGGTTTCGTGACGCCCTGATAGGCGAATACGGATGCCTGGCGCAAGGCATCGGCCCAGTCATGGCCGGTGAATTCTGTCTTGTCCTTGAGCGCGCTGGCGTAGCCGCGCAATAGCTGCGACAGGATGACGCCGGAATTGCCGCGTGAGCCGAATTGCGCGCCGCGATAGATACGCTGGGCCATCTCGCCCGCGTGGTGGTTCTGACTATGGGCAACCTCGTCGTGGGCAGCGCGCGCGGTTAAGAGCATGTTGGTGCCGGTATCACCGTCGGGAACAGGGAAGACGTTGAGGGCGTTGACGGCGGCGGCGTGACGCTCCAGCCAGGCTGTGCCAGCGGCGACCATATGCCGCAGGGCCTGGCCATCCAGAGTGGCGCTCATCGGGCCGCCTTCTTGCGCGGCTCGGTCATGCGCAGACCCTGGACGTGGACGTTGACGCGGCTGACGGGAATGCCGAGGGACTTCTCGACGCGATACTTGACGGTGCGCATGATCTGCTGGGCGACCTCAGAGATGCGCGTGCCGTACTGGATGATGACGTACAGGTCGATGATGAACTGGTCGTTGACGTGTTGCGCGCGCACGCCGCGATGCAGGTCGCGATTGAGCAGTTCGGCAATGCCGCTCCGCAGGTCGGGCGAGGCCATGCCGACCACGCCATACGACTTGACCACCGCGGCGCTGGCGAGGTGCGCCACCGCCGTGGGGGAGATGTCGATGCGGCCCAGGTCGGTCTGAGTGAGGGATGTATGGGGGGGCTGGGTAATCGAGGTGTCTTCTGTCATGGGGCCTTCATTGGAATTTGCCTGTCGCAGGCAGGCGGCCTATAATATCCCGATGTCCAGGAGGTGTGACTATGGCGATCTGTCAGATATGTGGTAAGGGTCGGCAATACGGCCACAACGTGAGCTTCTCGAAGCGCCGCACCAATCGCGATTGGAAGCCGAACGTCCGCAAGGCGACGGTCACGGTGAACGGCACGGCTAAGCGCGTCAATGTGTGCATGAATTGCCTGAAGACGATGCGCAAGACGGCCTGAAGCAAACCCTAAAACCTTTCAGTCTGGCCCCCGCTTTCCCTGTGAGAGCGGGGGCCCGCGTTACTATACACACACTTGCCTGACTTCGCAAATATCGGGACCGACCACCGACCACTGACGACCGACGACCGCCTGCGGGCCGCCAAGGGGTTGCCAGCTGGGGCTTTCAACTCCCAATCTGCAATTGGCAACGTCTAGCCCTGGGTGGTCGGTGGTCGGTGGTCGGTCGTCGCCGCTACCAACGTCGCGTTGATGCTGGTGGGGCGGCCGTGGGCTATCTGAGTGCGAAGCTGCCCGCAGCCCGCCTGCACATCGATACCGCGCCGCATGCGCAGCGTGGTGGGGATACCGCGCGCAGCCAGGGTATCCCGAAACTGGAGCGAGCGCGCCGGCGTGGGAGTCTTGCCATCGTAACCAGCGGTGGGATTCAGGGGAATCAGGTTGACGTGGACCAGCATGCCCCGCAACAGGTCGGCCAGGCGCTCGGCCTGCTCCGGCGTGTCATTGACGTCCTGAATGAGTACCCACTCAACGGTCAGGCGGCGGCCAGTCCTGGCAACGTAGTCATGAGCGGCGGCCACGATGTCGGCCAGCGTGTAGCGGTTGTTGATGGGTACGATAGCGTTGCGAACGTCGTCGGTCGCGCCGTGGATGGACAGCGCGAGGTTGACGGGTAGGCCCTGCTCGGCGAGCCTGCGCATCCCCGGCGCCAGGCCGACGGTGGAGATGGTGATGCGCCGCGCACCCAGATTGAAGCCGGCGGGGTCGTGTAGCGTCGCTACGGAACGCCACACGGCGTTGAAGTTGGCGAGCGGCTCTCCCATCCCCATGTATACCACGTTGGTGACTCGCGCGCCCTGGCGGCGCAGAACGCGCTCGGCGTACAGCACCTGGGCGACGATTTCGCCGGACGTGAGGTTGCGCAGCAGGCCCATCTGGCCCGTGGCGCAAAAGACGCAGCCCATCGCGCAGCCGACCTGGGAAGAGATGCACACGGTATGGCGGTCCGCTGCACGGGCCACGCCCTCATCCGCATCAGCGACGGCGGCAGCTTCATCCTCGTAGTGCATGAGGACACTTTCGACCAACTGACCGTCTTGCAGCCGAAACAGGAATTTCTGGGCCATGCCGTCGGCCGACCATGTCTCTGCGACTGGGTCTGGGGCATCGATTACCGCCACCTCGGCCAGCCGCGCCCGGAGTGACTTGGGCAGGCTGGTCATGGCCTCGAAATCAGTCACGAGATGACGGTACAGCCAGTCCCACAGCTGGCGGGCGCGGAAGCGCGGCTCGCCGAGGGAGGTCATGAAGGCTTCCAACTCGGCGGGGCTGAGATCTAGCACGCCGGTCTTGTCATTGGTCATAGACATGTCCAACAAAGAGCGTCGTGGCACATGGCGCGCCACGACGCTCTGGCTTGCTCAGCGGCGATTAGCTGCGGCGGCTGGAGCCCGACACGCGCGTAACCCAGTAGAGCAGGGTGAGCAGGGACGCGGCCGCAGCGGCGATATAGGTCCAGGCGGCGGAGGTGAGAACCTCCTTGGCGCCAGCCAACTCCGGCCCCTGCAGCAGACCCGACTGGTCCATCATCCGCATGGCGCGGCGGCTGGCATCGAACTCGACGGGCAGGGTGATCAGGGAGAAGACGAAGCCCGCGCCGAACAGAATCACGCCCAGCCAGGCGAGGGGTGTCATCTGCAATAGTAAGCCGGCGATGATGACCCAGATGCCAAAGGAGCTACCGATATTGGCGACAGGCACAAGGGCCGAGCGCAGGCGCAGCGCGCCGTAGTTCTCCTTATCCTGGAGCGCATGGCCCATCTCGTGGGCCGCGATGCCGACGGCGGCGACGCTGGGAACGCCGTACACCTGGGGCGATAGGCGCAATACCTTCGCGCGCGGATCGTAGTGGTCGGACAGCATACCCTGCGACTGCTCGACCTGAACGTTGTTCAGGCCATTAGAGTCCAGGAGATAGCGAGCTGCTTGCGCGCCGGAGATACCGCGCGAGTTAGGCACGTTGCTCCACTTGTTATACGAGGACTTCACCTTCCACTGCGCCCACAGGGTGAAGGCGAGCGCAGGCAGAATCATGATCAGATAGAGAGGATCAAAACCAAAGCGCATCTAACTTCACCTCCGTGAATCGACCGCCCATCGGGGCGTCCGTTGCTCCTGTACACTCTTATAGACGCAAGTATACGCTGGAATCGTACCCGGCGCGACCTATCCCGCCTCACGTTTTACCGACATAATGGCTTACCCCAGCCCACACGCCGCCCGCCACGCCACGCGCAGGGCGGCGATGTCGTCGAAAATCAGGTCGGGTGTCAGACCCGATGCTATCAGGTCGTCGCGGTCATGCACGCCGCTCAGCAAGAAGATGGCGCGCAGGCCGGCCCGCGCTGCCCCTTCAATGTCAGTGTCCAGACGATCACCGACCATCGCCGTTGCCGCCGAGGGCGTGCCCATGCTGTGGACGGTCTGGGTAAAGATGCCGATTTCGGGTTTGCCTATGATGGTCGGCTTGACGCTCGTGGCAGCTTCGAGGAAGGCCAGCAAGGAGCCGTTGCCGGGGAGGATGCCCTCGGAGGAGGGAAAGGTCTTGTCGCCGTTGGTACCGACAAAACGCGCTCCATCGCGGATAGCGAGGCTGGCCCGCTTGAGCTTCTCGTAGGTAGCCGTCCAATCGATGCCGACGACGACGAAGTCGGCGGGGCGCTCGTCGACCAGGACGAAGCCCTTGTCCTGAAGAGCGGCGCGTACTCCATCCAGGCCGATGGGCAGAATCTGCGCGCCCGGCGGCGCGACCTGGCTGAGGTACTCCGCCGTCGCGACTGAACTGGTCATAATGTTGGCGGCCGGCACTTCGATACCCATCGCGGCGAGTTTCGCCGCGAACTGCGCCTGGGTGAGGGAAGCGTTATTGGTCAACAGGCGGTAGGGGATGGTGTGGGCGGCGAGATCGGCCAGGAACTCGCGCGCGCCGGGGATGACTTCCAGGCCGCGATAGAGCACGCCGTCCATGTCGAACACGAAAGCCTGAATGGTGGCAAGGTTGAGCATGCGATGTCCTGGGAGTGACTGATTAGTGGGGGAGCGCCTGGCCTGGGCGCATATCGCGCACGTTTAGTTGAAGGTGCGTGGAGCCATTCCAGCGATTGGCCTCGACCTGATAGGCAATATCGACGATGGGGGGAAGATCACCGAGCCGCTCAGCCTGACGAAAGGCGATGGCTTCGCGGGTGTCACCCAGGGCGTCGCTGAGGGTTAGCTTGAGATGGTTGCCGCCCACGACCCGCGCCTCGCGCACGGCAAGATTCAGGCTGGCGGCGATGGGCGGGCCGTTGTGCTGGCCGAAGGGGGCCAGGCGTTCGAGGGCGGGCAGCACGCCCGCCTGTATGTCCGCCAGAGGCACCACCGCGTCGATGGCGAGGGTCGGGACGGGCGGAGCGCAGAGCGCGCCATCGACCAGGGCGCGCAGGCGGGTCTCAAGCTCGGCCAGATGCTCGCTGCGGATGGTGAAACCCGCCGCCGCCTTGTGGCCGCCGTAGCGGACGAACAGGTCGCGGCACTCATCGAGCAGCGCCACGGCGTTCACCTGGGGAATGCTGCGCATCGAGCCGCGACTGGTCTCCTCGCCCAGTTCGAGGACGATGGCGGGGCGATAGAACTCCTCCATCAAGCGATTGGCGACCAGCCCGACCACGCCAGACGGGTAGTCAGAGGAAGCGACAAAGATGAGGCGACTATCCTGCAACTGGAGGAGAGCCAGCGGGTGAGCGATACTAAGGGTCTTCTCGGTGAGCACCTGCCGCTGGCGGTTCTGCTCTTCCAGCTTGGCGGCGAGGACCTCGGCGCGATCGGAGCGCGCTGTCATGAGCAGGCGATAGCTGGTCATGGCGTGCTCGAGGCGGCCGGCAGCGTTCAGGCGCGGACTGATGGCGTAGCTCAAGGCGTCGACGCCGACGTGCCCCAGTTCCAGGCGCGCGGCGCGAAAGAGCGCGCGGAGGCCCACACGCCGCGTCTGGTTGATGATGGCGAGGCCGCGCCGCACCAGCAGGCGATTCTCCTCGGTCAGCGGGGCCATGTCAGCCACAGTCCCCAACGCGACAAGGTCGAGCAGATCGTCGCTGGTCAACTCGCCCCGCCGGCGACCGAGGGGGGTGCCCTCGTCTACCATGAACAGGGCCTGGGCCAGCTTGTAGGCCAGGCCGACCCCGGCCAGGTTCTTGGTCGGGTAGGTGCAGCGCGGCTGGCGCGGGCAGACGATGGC
>CAZJJF010000157.1:0-8534 GCA_964546245.1 uncultured Anaerolineales bacterium | reverse complement strand
TGTCGGACGCGGTTTCCTCGAATTACTCCGCGATAAGGGGGACCTCGTTCGCGACCGCTATGGTCTCGACTTGCGGCTGGTGTCCGCCGTCGACCGCTCGGGTGCGGCGGTTGACCCCGTCGGCCTGGACCCCGTTGGCCTGCTAATCCTGAAACAGGCGGGGCACGGCGTTGCTGTTGGCCGGGGCGGGCGGACGGGCATGACGGCCGCCGAGGCCCTTGCCGCTGTCGAGACCGACGTGCTGCTAGAGGCGACGCTGACGGACCTGCACAGCGGGCAACCAGGCCTGGACCTGATGCGCCTGGCCTTCGCGCGGGGCATGCACGTGGTCAGCGCCAACAAGGGGCCGCTGGCCCTTGCCTACCGCGATGTGATCTCCCGCGCCGAAGCAGCGGGGCGGCAATTGCGCTTCAGCGGCGCAGTGTGCGCGGGCCTGCCGACCATCAATGTAGGCCGTCGCGACCTTGTTGCCGCCCAGATTGGCCGCGTTGAAGGCATCTTCAACAGTACCACCAACTATATCCTGGAGTCTATGTCTACCGGCGCCCCCTACGACACCGCCCTGGCCGAGGCGCAGCGCATGGGCGTCGCCGAGGCCGATCCCAGCCTGGATGTGGAGGGGTGGGATACCGCGAACAAGCTGGTCATCATTGCCAATAGCGTCCTCAACTACCCGGCGCGGCTGGACGAGGTTGAGGTGACGGGCATGACCCAGGTGACGCCGGGCGCGCTCCAGGCGGCGCAGGCCGGTGGCCGCAAGATCAAGCTGCTTGCCAGCGCGCTGCGCCGTCCCGACGGCAGCTATCGCCTGCGGGTGGCCCCCACGCCGCTGCCCACCGATCATTTCCTGGCCCAAACGAGGGGCTGGGAGATGGGCATTGTCTACACCACCGACATCTACGGCATCCTATCCGCCAAGGTTGACGAGCGGGGGCCGTTACCCACCGGCTCGGCTATGCTGCGCGATGTCGTCGATATCTATCGAGGTTGACGCATGACCATTCCACTTCGCGATACGATTCTGGCCTGCCTGGGCGACTTCCCCGCCCCGGTCGCGCCGCGCTGGGCTGACGAGGGCGGCTTCGAGCGGCACGGCGTGCGCTACAGCCGCGTTACCTACGACGTGGCAGCGGGCGAGCGCGTGGCGGCCTGGCTGCTGCGCCCCCTGGACGGGGATGGCCCGCGCCCTGGCGTCCTGGCCCTGCATCAGCATGCCGGCCAGTTCTACATCGGCAAGGCCGAGGCGGCGGGGCTGGCAGGGGATGCCAATGTCCAGTACGGCCTGGACCTGGCGCGGCGCGGTTATATCGTCGTGTGCCCCGATCACGTGGCCTTCGAGGAGCGCCGCCCGCCGGAGTATGAGCGGGTCGAGCGGCCCGGCTCGTTGGCCGACGGCGCGCACGAGACGTGGCTGGGCAAAGCGCTGTTGACCGAAGGCTCGTCCCTCCAGGCCAAATACCTGTCCGATATGAGTCGCGCCCTGGATGTACTGGCGGCGCAGCCGGATGTCAGGCCCGACGCCCTGGGTTGCATCGGCCACTCCCTGGGCGGGCAGGAGGCCATCTGGCTGGCGTGGTACGACGACCGCATCCGAGCAGCTGTGTCGTCGTGCGGCGTGTCGATGCTGTCGGCCATCATCCGTGACCGCATCAATCACAACATGGCGCTGTGGGTTCCGGGCCTGCTCAAGGTGGCCGATATGGACGCCATCGTTGCCGGCATCGCGCCGCGTGCCATGCTGCTTATCCAGGGTGAAAGTGATCCCATCTTTCCCCTGGACGGTGTGCATCACATTGGCCGGGTGGCTGCCCATGTGTACACGGACCACGGCCAGCCCGACCGCTTTGCCCTGACCACCTTTCCCGGCGGCCACAGCTTCCCGGTCGAGATGCGCAAGGCGGCCTATAACTGGCTCGATCAATGGCTGGGGAGACGCCCACGTAGCCGACACACGCCCGAACCCTTGTGGTGAACAACGCGGCTGGCCCGCGTGAAGTCATATCGAAACCCATCCTATCCCAATGGAGGAATCCACCCGTGCCCAAGAATGGTAGTCGCCCGAAGGTGAACAAGGTCGTGCTGGCTTACAGCGGCGGCCTCGACACCTCCATCATTGTCCCGTGGCTGCGCGAGAACTACGACTGCGAGGTTATCTGCTTTGCCGCTAACATCGGCCAGGAAGAGGAACTGGACGGCCTGGAGGCGAAGGCGCTTCACTCTGGCGCCAGCAAGTGCTACGTGGAAGACCTGCGTGATGAGTTCGTTAGCGAGTTCATCATGCCCGTCGTCCAGTCGGGCGCGATTTACGAGCGCAAGTATCTGCTCGGCACGAGCATGGCCCGCCCCCTCATTGCTCGCCGCCAGGTGGAAATCGCCGAGCTGGAGGGCGCCGATGCCGTCTCCCACGGCGCAACCGGCAAGGGCAACGACCAGGTGCGCTTCGAGCTGACCTACAAGGCGCTCAACCCCAAGCTGACCATCGTCTCGCCCTGGCGCGAGTGGGATATTCGCTCCCGCGAGGACGCCATCGCCTATGCGGCGGCGCGCAATATCCCCGTCTCGGCCACGACCACCAAGATCTACTCCCGCGACCGTAACTTGTGGCACTTGAGCCACGAGGGCGGCATCCTGGAGAACCCGTGGAATGAGCCGGAAGAAGACATGTACCAGCTGACGGTCTCGCCAGAGAATGCCCCCGATGAGCCGCAATACCTGGAGCTGGAGTTCAAGGAAGGCATGCCCAAGAAGATCGACGGCGTCGCCTACGGGCCGGTTGACCTGATGTATCGCCTCAACGCCATCGGTGCGGCCCACGGTGTTGGGCGTATCGACCTGGTCGAGAACCGGCTGGTGGGTATGAAGTCGCGTGGCGTGTACGAGACGCCGGGCGGAACCATCCTGACCAGCGCCTACCGCGAGCTTGAGTCCCTCGTGCTCGACCGCGACACCCTGCACTACAAGGAAGTCGTCGCCAACCGCTATGCCGAACTGGTCTACAATGGCCAGTGGTTCACGCCCCTGCGCGAGGCCTTCGACGCCTTTGTCAGGCACACTGCTCGCCATCTCAACGGCGTGGTGCGCTTCAAGCTGTATAAGGGCAACCTCATTGTCGCCGGTCGCAAGTCTCCCGACAGCCTGTACCGCGAGGACTTCGCCTCCTTCGGCCGCATGGACGTCTACGACCAGCACGATGCCGAGGGCTTCATCAATCTGTTTGGCCTGCCCATGCAGGTCCAGGCCATGCTGGACATTGAGGGCAAGGGCGAGTCGAAGTACGCCCGCCCCGACTACAGTAAGTTCAAGCGAGACTGAGTGCCGCCCTTTCGCCTGACCATCCTGCACACCAACGACCTGCACGGCCGGATCGACGCCCTGCCCTATATCGCCACCCTGGCCCGCGCCGCGGGGCCCAGGGCCGAGGCCGAGGGCCGCCATGTGCTGCTGGTTGATGCGGGCGACAGCGAGGATGAGACGTTGCTGGAGAGCGCGGCCACCCACGGCGCGGCCGTCATGCGCATGCTGCGCGCCGTCGGCTACGACCTGGTTACCGTCGGCAACGCCGTGCTCATCCGCTATGGCCCCGCTGCCCTGGCCGCCGAGGCCGAGGCGGCGGGCGTTCCCCTCCTGGCCGCCAACGTCCGCTGGCCCGACGGCCGCCTGGTGGCCGGCGTCACCGACCGAGTCATCCTCCACCTCGATGGTCTCAAACTGGGCGTGACGGGCGTGACCGCCGACTACGCCGGCCCACCCTGGCACGGCATCTACCGCCTGTTTGATCTCGCCGTGACCGACCCAGGCGCCGAGGTTGCCGCGCAGGTCGCCCACCTGCGGGCCGAGGGCGCGGACGCTATCATCGTCCTGTCCCACCTGGGCTACGGGGATGCCCCTTACCACGGCGACCTGCAACTGGCCGAGGCGACGCCCGGCCTGGCGGCGATTATCGGCGGCCACAGCCATACGATCCTGACCACACCCACCGTCATCAACGACACGCTCATCGCCCAGGCGGGCGACTACGGCCGCTTCCTGGGCCGCCTCGACATGACCCTCGACCCGGCGACTGGTCGCGTCCTGGATCATGATGGCCGTCTCATTCCGGTCACTGGCGATACCCCCGCCGCGCCTGATGTGGCTACCGCCATCGAGGCCGTGCGGCAGGATGTCGCCGCTTTGCTCGACCAGCCCTCAGGCGCACTCGCGCAGCGCCTCGACCTGGCCGACGACCACGAGTGTGGGATGGGCGACTGGATGGCCGACCTGCTGCGTGCCTACTGGCAGGCCGACGTGGGCCTGGTGTTCAGCGGCCTGCTGCGCCGCGACTTGCCAGCCGGCGTCGTCACGCGCCGCCTGCGCCTGGAAGCCTGCCCAACCGGCGCCAATCCCATGTGGGCCTGGCTGAGTGGCGCGCAGTTACAGGTCCTCCTCGACCACACCGTTGACCCTGCCTTCTGGTCTGCCTGCCCCACCCCGTTCCGTGGCCGGCCCGTCGGCATCTTGCAGGTGTCGGGCCTGGCGGCCCGCGTCGACCCGGCTGCCTCGCCCGGCCAGCGCGTCACTGACATTCGCGTTGGCGGCGCGCCCCTCGACCCGGCCCGCCGCTACAAGGTCGCCGCGAGCAACGCCGAGCTGCACCACAACCGCGAATTGAACACTCTCATGGGGCTGACCGACGGGGACCGCCATATAGACGTATCCGTCATCCTGGGCGATCTCCTTGACGCCTCTCTGCGCGACAGTTCACCCGTGCGCGTCGAGGTGGGCGGACGGCTTGTATTCGTTCCCTGAAACCTGTCTATCTCCTGTCCTCGGAGGCGCACCATGCTCGACCATCCCTCTCTGACCCTCGTTCCCGGCTTCCGCGCCGCCGCCGTTCACGCCCGCGTCAAGGCCAGCAGCCCGCCGGAGAAGCTGGATGTGGCCGTGGTCGCCTCCGACACACCGACCGTCGCGGCGGGTGTCTTCACCACCAATCGCGTCAAGGCTGCGCCCGTCATCTACGACCAGAACGTTCTCGCGCGCCACGCGACGGGCATCCGCGCCGTCGTCATCAATAGCGGCAACGCCAATGCCGTGACCGGCGCGCAGGGCCTGGCCGACGCCCGCGCCACCGCCGAGGCGGCCGCCGCTGCTGCCCTGGGCGTCGATGCTGACAGCATCCTGGTCATGTCCACCGGCGTCATCGGCCAGATGCTGCCGATGGACCGCCTGCTACCCGGCGTGACAGCCGCCGTGAACGCCCTGGACGCCAGCGCCGATGCGGGGCATCGCGCTGCCCGCGCCATGATGACCACCGATACCTTTCCGAAAGAGGCGGCCGCCCGCGTGACCGTCGGCGGCCGCCAGGTGACCATTGCGGGGGCCGCCAAAGGCGCGGGTATGATTGCGCCCCACATGGCGACGCTGCTGTCGGTCATCGTCACCGATGTCGCCATCCGCCCCGCCGCCCTTCAGGCTGCTCTTGAGGACGCGGCCAGCCGCTCCTTCAACTGCGTGACGGTCGACGGCGACATGAGCACCAATGATACCTTGCTCGTTCTCGCCAACGGCCACGCCCAGAATCCCGTTATCGACGGCCCCGACTCGCCCGGCTACGCCGAGTTCCTCGACGGCCTGCGGCGGGTCAGCGCGGCTCTGGCGCGCATGATTGCCCGCGACGGCGAGGGCGCGACCAAGTTCGTGACGATTCGGGTGACGGGCGCGCCATCGTGGGCGACCGCGCGCCAGGTGGGGTTGGCAGTGGGCAACTCGAGCCTGGTCAAGACCGCGTTGCATGGCGAGGACGCCAATTGGGGGCGCGTGCTGTGCGCCGTGGGCTACAGCGGGGCTGAGGTAGACCCTGCGCGTCTCGCCCTGTGGTTTGATGAAGTGCAGCTGGTGTGCGACGGCGCGCCAACCGACTACCGGGAGGCCGACGCCCACGCCACCCTGACCAAGCCGGAGGTACTCATCCGCATCGACCTGGGTGTGGGCGACGCTGAGGCCGAGGTTTGGACCTGCGACCTGTCCTACGACTACGTGCGTATCAACGCTGACTATCGCACGTAGAACCACGGCCAGGAACCAGGGCGGATGCCGGCCGAGGGCTACGGGCCACGGACCACTGGGAATCGCGACAATGACACCGATCCCGTGGCCGTCCGCCCTTTGCCCCTGGGCCTGTGGTTCTGTGCTGGTCACAACGGCGAAACGGGGGTACAATCTAGGCGCGCCGGTCGGGGGAGGACGGCGACTCCACCCAGGAGGCACGCATGCGACTCTTCCCCTGCGTCCTGCTCGGCCTGGCCGCGCTTCTCGCCGCCGCCCTGTGGGCCACGCCCGCGGCGGCCACGGCCCCCGCCGCCCCCATTGGCGGCTGCCCCATCTTCCCCGCCGACAATATCTGGAATGCTCGCGTTGATGGCCTGCCCCTCCATCCGCGCTCGGCGGCGTGGGTGAGTAGCATCGGCCCCTCCACCGGGTTGCACCCTGATTTCGGCAGCGGCCTGTGGAACGGCGGACCGATCGGCATCCCCTACACGACAGTGCGCTCGTCGCTGTCGACGCCCGTGCCCGGCGTGACCTTCACCTACGCCAACGAGAGCGACCCCGGCCCCTACTACATCCCGGCTGACGCCCCCATCGAGAGCGGCGGTGACCGCCATATCATGGTCGTGGACACCGACACCTGCACCCTCTACGAGTTGTACGCTGCCTATCCTCAGGCGAATGGGGCGTGGCGAGCGGGGTCGGGGGCCATCTTCCCCCTCACCTCCAACGCCCTACGGCCGGCCGGCTGGACCAGCGCCGACGCGGCCGGGCTGCCCATCCTGGCGGGGCTGGCGCGCATCGACGAGGTGCAGGCGGCCCTCGCGCCGGGCGGGCTGGGCTACGTCCCCCATGCCCTGCGCTTCACGGTCGAGGACACCCAGCGCGCCTACGTCTGGCCCGCGCGCCACGTCGCGTCCGACATTACCGATCCCAACGTACCGCCGATGGGAGCGCGCTTCCGCCTCAAGGCCGGTTTCGACATCTCGACCTACCCGCCCCAGACCCGTGTCATCCTGCGCACGCTGCAACTGTACGGCATGATCGTCGCCGACAACGGCGGCGACTGGTATATCAGCGGCGCGCCTGACCCCGCCTGGGACAACGATGACCTGCACCGTCTGGGGCAGGTACTGGGTAGCAACTTTGAAGCGGTGGACCAGGACCGCCTGAAGGTCGATCCCGACTCGGCGCAGGCGGTCCTGGGGGCGACGGCGACGGCAACGCGGGTCGCGTCGGCCACAGCCACCCGGACACCCACGCCGACCCGCACCCTGACGCCCACGGCGACAGCGACTCGCACGCCGACGCCCACGTTGACACCCACGGCGACAGCCACCCGCACGCCAACGCCGACGGTCACGCCCTCCTGCACGCTGGCGGGCGACTTCAACGGGAATGGCGTCATTGATACGGGCGATGTGAACCTGCTGGCGGGGCGCTGGGGTTCCCGACCGGCAACGCCCGCTGAGCAGCGCTACGACCTCAACGGCGACGGCCGTATCGACGTGGTGGACTTGATGCTGTTGTCGCGGCGGGTGGGGGAGCGGTGCCCGTGAGGGATAGAAGGCATTGCTGGGATTGCTGCCAGCAGAGACGCCTCCGGCCGTCGGGGTGACAGACGTGGGTTTGAGCGGCCTGGTGACGAGTCTGCTATCGCCGGGATGACCGCCGGAGGCCGCGCTCGCGCTGGATGGTCACATCTGGCGCGCTTCCCTGGGTCGGGTAGCGAATGTGACCATCCGTCGCGGGCCATGCCGTGCCGCTGCCACGCTAATACGCGCGGGCGAAAATGGCGACCTGGGTCGTCTCCTGGCCGGTGTAGAAGCAGCGGCCAGGCACACCCGGCTGGTCGAAGGGGATAGCGCGAATGGTCGCGCCAGTATCGCGCTTGATGGCCGCCTCGTCCTCGTCGCTGCCAGCCCAATAGGCGCGCACGAAGCCGAAGCCGCCGGTATCGGGAAGCTTGCCCTTGAACTCCTCGTAGCTCTCTACGTCCCACGTTGCCAGGGCCAGCTTCTCGCGGGCGCGGGCGAACAGGGTCGCCTGAATGTCGTCCAGGCGCGCGGGCACGACCTCGGCCAGCTGATCCCAGCCCACAAACTCCTTGCCCGACTTATCGGGCACGTCGCGGCGGGCGAGGACCACGTGGCTCTTCTCAACATCGCGCGGCCCCAGTTCCAGGCGGATGGGCACGCCGCGCATCTCCCAATCGTTGTACTTGAAGCCGGGCGTCAGCCCCTCGCGGTCGTCAATCTCAACGCGCACGTCGCGCGGCAGGGCGGCCTTGACGCGGTCGGCGGCGGCCAGGACCAGGGCGCGCTCATCGTCCGACTTCCAGATCGGGACGATGACGACCTGGATCGGCGCGAGGCGGGGCGGGAACTTGAGGCCCTTGTCGTCGCCGTGGATGCCGATGGTTGCGCCAAGCATGCGCCAGGACAGCCCCCAACTCGTGGTCCAGCAGTACTTGAGGGTGTTGTCGCGGTCCTGGTACTGGATGTCGAAGG
>CAZJJF010000156.1:3698-8559 GCA_964546245.1 uncultured Anaerolineales bacterium | reverse complement strand
ACGCTTCTTCCCAAGTGTATTAGGCCTCACCATCGTCCAACTCGCGCGTCATCTCGATCATCGTCCGCCGGAACCCCGCGCGAGCGAACAGGCGCTGCGCGGCCTCATTCCCCGCGGCTGTCGATAGCACGACCCTGGGCGCGCCACGGGCCTTGAGCGCCGCGAAGGTGGCGTCGAGCAGCATCCGACCGATGCCGTGGCCGCGCTGGGCGGGATCGACCACGATGTCGTGCAACACACCCGCCGGCCCGCGCAGCGACATGTAGTCCCAGCCCTCAACGCGGGCGTAGGTGTAGCCGACCACCGCGCCGTTCCGCTCGGCGACGAGGACGACGACGTTCGGGTTGTCGAGCTGCGTCCCAAGAAAGGCGGCGTATCCCTGCTCGATCCCAGGCGGAGCTGCGATGAAGCGCTGCGGGTCGAAGTTGTGATGCATCTGGACGAGGAGCGCGCCAAGCCGGCCGAGGACGGCGAGGTCCGCGGGCGTCGCGGGGCGGATGGTGACGGCGAGAGAGTCGGAAGGTTGCATGCGCAGGGCCTCTGGCTGTGCGATACTATTGTAGCAGTCCCGAGCGTAGAGCGGTATAATGTTCCTCGAACATCATTGTACGATTATTGCCAGGGGAGACTACCCATGCCCGAAGAGACCGCGCCCCCGCCACCATCGACTCCGCCCCCGCCGACCGACAACCTGGTCGAGACGAAGCACGTCATCCTCCTGGACGGCCAGGAGATTCACTTCACCGCGACCACCGGGACGCTCGTCTTCAAGGAAGAAGCCGAGAAGAAGGGCGACAAAGCGGGCGAGTTCGAGGGCGAGAAGGCCAAAGCGACGGTCTTCTTCATCGCCTACACCCGCGACGACGTGCCCGACAAGGGCCAGCGCCCCGTCACCTTCTCCTTCAATGGGGGCCCCGGCTCCTCGTCGGTCTGGCTGCATCTGGGCCTGCTCGGCCCGCGCCGCGTGCGCATGGACGACGTGGGCAACCTGCCGCCACCGCCCCACCGCCTGGTGGACAATGAGTTCTCCCTGCTCAACGTAACCGACCTGGTGTTCATCGACCCTGTTAGCACCGGCTACAGCCGCCCCGTCGTGGGCGAGAAGGCCAGGGAGTTCCACGGCTTCAAGAAGGACATCGAATCCGTCGGCGACTTCATCCGCCTGTACACCACCCGCTACGGGCGCTGGACCTCGCCCAAGTTCCTCATCGGCGAGAGCTACGGCACGACCCGCGCCGCCGGTCTGAGCGGCTACCTCCAGGATCGCCACGGCATGTACCTCAATGGCATCATGCTCGTGTCGTCTATCCTCAACTTCCAGACCGCCCGGTTCGACACCGGCAACGACCTGCCCTACATTCTTTTCCTGCCCACCTACACCGCCACCGCCTTCTACCACCAGCGCCTTGCCCCCGACCTCCAGGCCGACCTGCGCGCCACCCTGGCCCAGGTGGAGGCTTTTGCCCTGGGCGAGTATGCCTCGGCCTTGATGCAAGGGGCGGCGCTGGGCGGCGAGGACCGCGCTCGCATCCGCGCCACGTTGGCCCGCTATACCGGCCTGTCCGAAGACTATATCGAGCGCACCAACCTGCGTGTCCGCATCGACCGCTTCGTGAAGGAACTGCTACGCGATCAGCGCCGCACTGTTGGCCGCCTCGACAGCCGCCTCACTGGCATCGACCGCGACGCGGCGGGCGAGGCCTACGAGTTCGACCCCAGCCTGGCGACCATCATGGGGCCGTACACGGCAACCTTCTACGACTACGTGCGCCGCGAGCTAGGCTTCGAGACCGACCTGCCCTATGAGGTGCTCACCTCGCGGGTCTGGCCGTGGAGTTACGGCGACCACGAGAACCGCTACGTCAACGTGGCTGAGACGCTGCGCAAGGCCATCGCCACCAACCCGCACCTCAAGGTTCTGGTTGCCAATGGCTACTATGACCTGGCGACGCCCTATTTTGCCACCCAGTACACCGTCAACCACCTGGGGCTGGACCCCAGCTTGCAGGCCAACATCGCGATGACCTACTACGAGGCGGGGCACATGATGTACGTCCATCGACCCAGTCTCGCCCAGTTGAAGACCGACCTGGCCGCCTTTGTCCGCGCCAGCGCGCCGGAAGGCCCCTAGACCGTCGGGGCCGACTCTCTGGCTCCTCAATGTTACGGGGCGCGCCTGGTCCCTCCCCAGGGCGCGCCCATCTCAGCAGGAGGCTGTTCGCATGGGACGTTTCGCGTTGTGCCACCCCTGGTTACGACGGCTGGCCGTCGTTGGCCTGGTGGCCGCCGCCCTGTTTATCGCCGTAGCGCACGTCAGCGCCACCCCCAATCACCAGAACACTGGAAAGTTGCGGGTGGCGACCAAGACGATCCCGCCGTTCGTCATGAAGGAGACCGACGGGTTTGTCGGCTATAGCATCGAGCTATGGCAGCTGGTGGCCGACCGTCTCAAGCTGGATTACGAGTGGGTCGAGGTGCGCACGGTCGGCGAGCAGTTGCAGGCTGTGCAGCAGGGCGACGCCGACCTCGCCATCGCCGCCATCAGCATGACCTCCGAGCGCGAGCAGGTCATCGATTTCTCGCACCCCTATTTCAATGCGGGCCTGCAAATCATGACCCAGGAGCAGGGCCAATCGGTGCTACCCGACCCGCGCTCCTTCCTCACCTCGCCCGCTCTGCGCCAGATCGTGCTGTTGGGGATTATCGCCGCCATCGTGATGGCTCACGTGATCTGGCTGGTCGAGCGCAAGGGGCCTAACGACTTCCCCAGAGGCTACGTTGCTGGTATCGGCGAGGGGCTATGGTGGCTGCTGAACATCGTCGCCAATGGCGAGTACGGCGACAAGGCGACGCGGCGCTGGATTCCCCGCGCCGTCACCATCCTGTTCTGGCTGCTGGGCATCGTCCTGGTGGCTCAGTTTACGGCCTCGGTCACGACGGCGATGACGGTGCAGCACTTGCAGGGGACCATCAACAGCCCGGCCGACCTGCCCGGCAAGAGGATTGCTACCCTGGCGGGCACGACGGCAGCTGAGTATCTGGACAAGCAGAACATCAATTATCAGAGCGTTCCGACGATTGGGGACGCCTACCGGCTGCTCAAGGAAGGGGCCGTCCAGGCCATTGTCTACGACGCGCCGGTGCTGGCTTATTACGCCAACACCGAGGGCAAGGGCGAGGTGCAGGTAGTGGGTGGCGTCTTCAAGCAGGAGACCTATGGCATCGCCCTGCCTACCGGTAGCCCGCTGCGCAAGCCCGTCAACGAGGTGCTGCTGCAACTGCGGCAGGAGGGAGCGCTGGAAGACTTGCACACCAGGTACTTCGGCGACGCCGGCAAATGATAGCCCTCGCGCTTGTGCTATAATAGGGTGACATGAGGCGTGGCAGGAGGTACGATGATTCAGGCGACGGTTGGCAGACAGGGCGAGATAGCATTGCCGGACGAGGTACGCGAACGACACGGCCTTGTTCCCGACACCCCGCTTCGCATCATCGAGACACGCACAGGCATCCTGATCGTCCCGCTGACCGACGCCCCGATGTCCGAGGATCTGGCGCAAGAGTTAGCCTTCTGGCAGTCGGCCGGTCTCGATGCCTGGGGCGCGTTTCCCTATGAGGACGAGACCCCATGAACCCCGGTGACGTCTGCTGGGTCGAGTTTCCTTACGGAGCGGGTCGTGCTCAAGCTGGGCGGCGACCCGCTATCGTCGTCCAATCGATGGCGGCATCCACCGCACTGCCGACCGTCCTGGTGATACCTCTCACGACGCAGCAAGACGCCCTGCGCTTTCCGGGCACGGTCCTGGTCGAACCTGATCAAGTGAATAGACTTCGCCGCCCATCCGTTGCTCTGGCATTCCAGATGACGACCATCGACAGTCGCTTCCTGAGTGCGTCGGACGGACGCGCGGCGGACGCTACGATGGATGCGATCTGGGCTGCCTTCGATGACATCACGCGCCCGAACCCCGTTCGGAGCTAGAATGACCCTCGCCCAGAACAAAGCCCTTGCCCTCCGCTCCTGGGAGGAACTGGTCAACCGCCGCAACGTCGACTTTGTGGACGAACTGTTCCACCCCAACTACGTTATGCACACGCCGGACGGCGGCCCCGCGCCGGACGCCGACGCCACCAAAGAGTTTCTGAGCGCCCTGTTCGTTGCCTTCCCCGATATGCGGGTCGATGTCCACGACACTATCGCCGAGGGCGACCGGGTGATGACGCGCGAGACGTGGCGCGGCACGCACATGGGCGAGTGGATGGGTACGCCACCCACGGGTCAACCCTGGGCGCGCACCAGTATTCACGTGTTCCGCTTCCGCGATGGAAAGGTCATCGAGGAGTGGACCGAGGGCCAGCCCTGGCGGCCGGGGGTCTGAGGCGTGGGGTTGGCCCTACGGGAGTCATGGCGACGGGCGGCCTGAGGGGTCGCCCCTTTTCGCGTGTGTGATAACCTGCCTCGGCAGGTTCACGCTATCAGCCCGCTGGGAGAGGGGCCAGAGCAGAGACCCCTCCTATCGTCGGGGTGACAGGCGAAGGTCGTTGGGGCTGTCGAGAGTCGCTGATGCTCGATCTCCAATCCCTATCTCTTCCCTCTACCGTGTCTGACGGCGCGCTGCCGTCAGGGTGTTGCTCAGCAGCATGGCGATGGTCAGCGGGCCGACGCCGCCGGGCACGGGGGTGATGAGGCCCGCGACCTGGGCCGCGCTCGCGTAGTGGACGTCACCGACGAGGCGGAAGCCGCTCTTCTTGCTGGCGTCGGGGATGCGGTTGACGCCGACGTCGATGACGGTCGCGCCGGGCTTGACCATGTCGCCCGTGACCATCTCGGCCTTGCCAATGGCGACGACGAGGACGTCGG
>CAZJJF010000156.1:882-3688 GCA_964546245.1 uncultured Anaerolineales bacterium | reverse complement strand
CGGTGGCGTGCTCCTGGAGGAGCAGGGCGGCGACGGGCTTGCCGACGAGGGTGCTGCGCCCGACGACGACGGCGCGCTTACCCTTGAGAGGGACGTTGTAGCGCTTGAGAATCTCGATGATGCCCAGGGGGGTGGCCGGGTTGAGGGCTTCTTCGCCGATCCACAGACGGCCGACGCTGATGGGGTTGAGGCCGTCGACGTCCTTGGCGGGGTCGATGGCCGACTGAATCTGGATGGGGTTGAGGTGGGCGGGGACTGGCATCTGGCAGAAGAAGCCGTGAACCATTGGGTCGGCGTTGAGGCGGGCGATAAGGGCCATGACCTCAGCTTCGGGCACGTCGGCCGGCAGGCGGTACACTTCGGAGCGGATGCCGACTTCCCCTGATGTTTTGGCTTTGCTGGTGACGTAGGTGTCACTGGCAGGGTCATCGCCCACGAGGAGCACAGCCAGGCCGGGGGCAAAGCCCTGCGCGGCCTGGAACTGGGCGACGCCCTCGGCGACTTCCTGGCGAATCTGCGCGGCGACGGCTTTGCCGTCCATGATTGTCGCGGTCACGGAGCCTCCTTGCGGGGCACTGATGTCGGATAGCGGACCAAGGACGAAGGACCAATGGGCCTCCGGGCTAGAAGGGCGGGGCGTCGTCGAGAAGCGGCGAGTCGCCCAGCGCGGCGTAGGGGGCGTCGTCCTCACGAACAGACGGTGTGTTGGACAGGAGCGTCCTACGCATGGTAGGGAGCTTGGCAGCAAGGGTTTCTGCCCGACGGTATACGTCTCGCAACGACTCAAGGTCGGAGAGGAGTTGGCGGCGACTGATGATGTGCTGGCAGGCGACGGTCTCGATGAGGGATCGAATCGCCATGCTCAAGAAGCGAGCCTGCTCCGCGTCTGTCTGGCTCGTGGAGCCTTCAGCAATATTGAGGGCTATCGAGGTGGCGGCGCGCGTGATCTGGGACCTGATGTTGTACTCCTCGCTGCGTGGCAACTGCGCTGCCACCTCGTAGATCAGGTCAATGTAGTCCAGAGCCAGCTTCCAGACCTCAAGTCGCTCGAACTTGAACGGCATGCCCTCTTTCCCCTTGGTCCTCGGTCTGTCCAGGAAGGCTAAGGTTAACAAGTAGACGGCGCAGTACCTATCGGTCCTTGGTCCTTCGTCCTTGGTCGCGCCTTCAGTAGACGGTCTTCAGTGCGATACCATCGCGCTAGAAGAGGCCCACCGTCTCGCCGTGCTCGTTGATGTCGATGCTCATGTAGGCGGGCTTGGAGCCGAGGCCGGGCATGGTCATCATCTCGCCACACAGGGGGACCAGGAAGCCCGCGCCCACCGAGGCGCGCACGTCGCGGATGGGCAGGGTGTAGCCGGTGGGTGCGCCCTTCCACGAAGGCTCGTGGGAGATGGATAGGTGGGATTTCGCCATGCAGATGGGTAGCCCGGCGAAGCCCAGTTCGGTGAAGCGCTTGATGGCGCGCTCCGCGTCGGGCAGATACTCGACACCGTCCGCACCATACATCTGGGTAGCGATGGCGTGAATCTTGTCCTTGATGGGGATGTCGAGCGGGTAGAGGAACTTGAAGTGCTTGGGCTTGTGGCTGGCCGCCACGACGGCCTCGGCCAGTTCCGCGCCGCCCGCGCCGCCCTTCGCCCACACGTCGGAGACGAAGGCGCCCTCGGCCCCCGCGCCCTCGGCGATCTCGCGCACCAGGTCGATCTCCTTGGCCGTGTCTTGCGTGAAGCGATTGACGGCGACGACGACCGGCACGCCGTACAGGCGGGCATTCTGGATGTGCTTGACCAGGTTGGCCGCGCCCTTCTCCAGGGCAGGCAGGTTCTCCTCGATCAGCTCCTTGGGTAGCCCCTTGCCCGCCACGACGCGGCCCGCGCCGCCGTGCATCTTGAGGGCGCGCACCGTCGCTACCAGCACCACCGCGTCGGGGGTCAGGCCGCTGTTGCGGCACTTGATGTTCATGAACTTTTCCATGCCCAGGTCGGCGGCGAAACCGCTCTCGGTGACCACGTAGTCGGCCAGCTTGAGGGCGATCTTGTCGGCGAGCACGGAGTTATTGCCGTGGGCGATGTTGCCAAAGGGGCCAGCATGGACGAAGACGGGCGTGCCCTCGAGGGTCTGGTACAGATTGGGCTTGATGGCCTCCTTGAGCAGGACGGTCATCGCGCCGTGGGCTTTGAGGTCACGGGCGGTGACGGCCTTGCCGTCGCGGCTGAGGCCGATGACGATGTTACCCAGGCGCTCGCGCATATCCATCAGACCATCGGCCAGGGCCAGGATCGCCATGACCTCGGACGCCGAGGTGATGTCGAAGCGGGTCTCGCGGGGAATGCCGTTCTGCTTGCCGCCCAGGCCGATGACAATCTCGCGCAGGGCGCGGTCGTTCATGTCCAGGACGCGCGGCCAGGTGACGTCGATAAGCTCAATGTTCAGAGGGTTGCCGTGGAAGCGGCTGGTGTCGATGACCGCCGCCAGCAGGTTGTGGGCAGCGGTGACGGCGTGGAAGTCGCCTGCCCCGTGGAGGTTGAACTGTTCCATAGGCACGACCTGGCTGTAGCCGCCACCCGCCGCACCGCCCTTGATGCCGAAGACCGGCCCCATGCTCGGCTGGCGCAGGGCGATGGCGCCGCGCTTGCCGATATAGCCGAGGGCCTGCCCCAGGCCAACGGTGGTAAGAGTCTTGCCTTCGCCCAGGGGCGTGGGGGTGATGGCTGTCACATCGATGTACTTGCCGTTGGGGCGGTCAGCCAGGCGCTTCAGTACGTCCAGGCTGATCTTGCCCACGTAGCGGCCATAAGGCTCT
>CAZJJF010000156.1:0-872 GCA_964546245.1 uncultured Anaerolineales bacterium | reverse complement strand
CGATGGACGCGGCAATCTCTTGGATGGGCCGCAATGTCGCGGCCTGGGCAATCGCCAGGTCGCTGGGGACATCAGGCATCGTTGCCTCCTGTGGGTGGCGGGATGGGTGGGCGGGAGCGCGGCGAGAGCCGTGGCCGCGCCATTTGGGTGTCGACCAGAAGGGTGCTACTCTTTGGCGAAATCGTCAAACTGCGCCTGCCATGTTCAAATCGTTGGAAGCCAAACTGATCGCCACCTACGCGCTGGTCATCGCCCTGTCACTGGCCGTGGCCGGGGTCGCGACGGTGGCTGTCGTCAACGCCATCCAGGTGGCCGCCGCCGAGCGGTTCCTGCGCGGCGAGGCGACGGTCATCGCGCGCGGCATCGAGGTATGGCTGGACCTGGGGCGGCCGCTGGCCCAGGTAGGGGCGCAATTGCAGAGCCAGCTCGGCGGCACACAGCATCTATTCTGGCTGGACGCGGATGGACGGGTGATTGCTCACGTGCGGCCGCCCGGCGAGACGCTGAATCTGGAAGGCCAGATTCTCACCAACCTGCCGCCGCGCCCGGCCATCGCTCCCGTCCCCACCGGCGCGCCCAATCGCCGCCCTAGCATTCCTCGCCCGCCTGCCGGCTTCGTCAACCGCATCGATCTCGGCCCGCGCACCCTGGTCTACGCCATCGTCGCCATACCCCAGGCGGCGCCGCCTGGCGCCGAGCGCCGCCCCGGCGCGCCCGCCTACGTGGGCCTGGCGCAGCCGGTGAACGAGTTGGCCGCCTGGCCGGCGGTGGCGTGGCCGCTGGTAGTCATCGGGCTGGTAGTGTTCGCGCTGACGAGCCTGTTGGGGGTGTGGCTGGCGCGCTCCATCACCGGACCGCTGCGGCAGATGACG
>CAZJJF010000155.1:0-8608 GCA_964546245.1 uncultured Anaerolineales bacterium | reverse complement strand
CGCCTTCCTCCACGCCCTGACGGACGAAAGCCATCTGCCCGACATCCCTACCCGCGTGCCGTCGGGCCTGACGGTTGTGCCACGCCTGCCGCGGCCGGCGGCAGCTCCCGTGGCCGCCAACGCTGTCCCCGCCGCGCCCCAGCCCCAGGCCCCTCGCGCCCTCCGCGTCGAGCCAGGCGGCGACATTCAGGCCGTCGTGGACGGGGCCGCGCCTGGCGACACCATCGTCATCCCGCCTGGCGTCTATCACCAGACGGTCGCCGTGGACATGGACAATATCACCCTGCGCGGCGAGACGGTGGCTGGCGCAAGGCCAGTCCTCGACGGTGAGGGCAGGCTGGCCGATGGGGTTCTGGCATCCGGCAATCAGTTCACCATCGAAGGCCTCGACCTTCGGAACTACACGGGCAACGGCGTGGTCGTCCACGGCGCGATGAACGCCGTCCTGCGCGACCTGAATGTAGACAATACCGGTTTGTACGGCGTCTACCCCGTCGAGGTGGATGGCGTCGTGGTCGAGCGGGTCAAGGTGACCGGCGTGCGCGACGCGGGAATCTACGTGGGTCAATCGCGCAACATCATCGTCCAGGACAACGAGGCGACGCGCAACGTGACAGGTATCGAGATCGAAAACTCGGTCAACGCCCTTGTGCGCAACAACTTCGTCCACGACAACGCGGGCGGTATCCTGATCTTCCTGCTGCCCAACAACCCGTCGAAGTTCGGCCACCACACGCGCGTGATCGGCAACCGCGTCATCGCCAACAACCACGTCAACTTTGCCGACCCGGCCGCTATTGTGAGCAAGGTCCCATCAGGGACAGGCATCCTCATCATGGCCGCCGACCATACCGAGGTGACCGGCAACGAGATTCGCAATAACGACTCGACGGGTATCGGCGTTATCAGCCTCGATATGGTGCTGCCGCCAAGCAAGACCTTCGATGTGGACCCGACCCCAGAGAACAACACCATCTACGGCAACCGCATGAGCGCCAACGGCCGCCGTCCGGCGCCGGATGTGACCGAGGCGGGACTGCCGGGCGCGGACCTGCTATGGGATGGCAGCGGCTGGAGCAACACATGGGACCAGCCGGGAGCCAGTTCGTTCCCGCCTGCCCTGCCCGCGCCGGGTTGGCCCGACTGGGCGCGCAAGACATGGTGGCAGGTCATCGACTTCGCCAAATCGCGACTCTAGAAAGCGAGTAGTCCAGTCAGGCCTACGCGGCCTGACTGGGCCGGTGACCCTTATGCACGCCCCGACCGCCGCCACGCAGGAGACTGGTCACAACACGCGCCTGGACCGCTCCTTGATCTCGGTCCTCGTCGCGGTCCTGGTGCTACGCATGGCATCCGGCGCGATGGGCCTGATGGTGGGGCTGTACCTCAAGAGTCTGGGCGTCACAGCGACCGTGGTGGGCATCTTCGGCGCGGCCTTCTACGTCACGGAGTTGATCGCCTCACCCCTGTTTGGCGCGTGGACTGACCGCTATGGGCGCAAGCCGTTCATGCTGCTCGGCCCCATCTTCGGCGGCGTGGCTGTGCTCATTACGGCCGTCACGGCGAGCATCCCCATCTTGCTGCTCACCCGCCTGCTGGAAGGGCTGTCTACCGCCAGTTCCGTCCCCTCGACCCTCAGCTACATCTCCGACGCATCGGACCACTCGCCCCGGTTGCGGGCGCGCGTCGTCTCCCTGTTCGAGATCGTCACCATCGGCGGGCTGGCGTTGGGCGGGATTGTCGGCGGCCTGTTGTGGGACCACTTCGGTCGGGCGGGCTTTGCCCTGGACGCCCTTATCTATGGCGCCAGTCTCCTCATCTTCCTATGGGGCGTGGCGGCGGTCAAGGAGGTGGCGCACCACGACGGCCACCATAGCCGCCTGAGCAACTACGTGCGTCTCTTCCGCGACCCGCACCTGCTCAGCTTCGCCCCGGCCTGGCTGGCCGTGAACGCCATTCTGGGCGTGTGGCTCAACCTCTTGCCATTCCTGATGAGCGGCGCCGACACTGGCTCCACCCAGAACCTGATGGGCGGCTTCTCCGGCCGCGCCATCGGAGGTATCCTGGCCGCCTTGATTCTCGCCTTTGCCGGCGGCATCCTCATCTGGGGTTTCCGGTTCGGCCATGTACCGCGCGTTAGGGCCATGCTGTGGGCGAGCGGCGGCCTGTTCCTGACGGCGGGCGCCGCGTGGGGCGTAAATAATGGACCTGCCCTGGACAGCGCGGCGGCGCTGCCCTTCACCGTTGCGCTCCTCTTCGGCCTCTTCTTGCAGAGCGGCTTCACGCCCGCCGCGCTGGGCTACCTGGCCGACATCTCGGCACGCTTTCCCAAGGAGCGTGGCGCGATCATGGGCCTCTACTCGGTGCTGCTGGCGCTGGGCCAGTCCATAGGCGCGGCGGCCGGCGGGCGCTTCGCCGATTGGGACGGCGTCAACGGTATCATCATCCTCAGCGTCATCCTGGGTGTGATCGCCACCGGCTGCGTGCTTATTCTGCGCCGACTGCCGGAGGAGATGGGGAGCGTGAAGAGTGGAACGGCTGGCGCAGGATGACAGCAGAGTGCTTGAGAAGCCAGACCTCGCAGATGAGCGGCTCGTAGCCTGCCTGTGGGCTGACTACAGGCTGAACATCCGCGACATCACCTTCTTGCCGCTGGGTGCGGACGCCAACACCGCCGTGTATCGCGCCGCCGACCAGAACAGCGCGTACTTCTTGAAGCTGCGGCGTGGCAGGTTTGACGAGGCCACTGTCGCTATCCCTCGTTTCCTGCTCGACCAGGGCGTCCCCCACATCATCGCCCCCCTGCGCACCAGCGGCGGCCAACTCTGGGCGCGGGTGGATGAGTACGCCATACTTCTCTTCCCATTTGTTGCGGGACGGGATGGGCATGCCATGCGCCCATCGGGTCGCCAATGGTCTTCCCTCGGCGCGGTCCTCCACGCTATTCATTCGATGGCGGTCCCACCCGTCCTCACGCGGAGCGTTCCGCGAGAGGCCTATGCGCCCCATTGGCGTGATAGAGTCAGAGCCTGGCAGGCGCGCATCGAGGCCACCCACTTCGAGGAACCTGTGTCAGCTGAGTTGGCCGCCTTTATACGAGCCGAGCGCGCCACCATCGACGACCTGGTGACGCGGGCTGAGCGGCTAGCCCGCCGTCTGCAAGCCGCGTCCCTCAACCAGGTCTTGTGTCACGGCGACATGCACGCCGCTAATCTCCTCATCGACAGGAGCGGCCACCTTTACCTCGTGGACTGGGACACCGTGATTCTTGCGCCCAAAGAGCGCGATCTGATGTTCATCGGCGCGGGTCTGGGCATCTGCGACACGCCGGAGGAGCAGGGACGATTCTACGAGGGCTATGGGCCGGTCGGGGCCCACCCAACGGCGCTGGCGTATTATCGCTACGAGCGGATCATCGAGGATATTGCGGCGTTCTGCGACGAAATTCTGGCCGGCGAGGCCAATGGAGCCGACCGCGAGCGAGCGCTCGAGTATCTTGCCGCGTCGTTTCGGCCCGGCCAGGTGGTGGAGATTGCGTACCGGCTGGACGCCCTCGGTGGGGAGTAGTGCTAGGCGCGAACGCCGGGCGGCAAGGCCTCGATACGCTGGAAGAGAGCATCGTTGATAGCTCGCTCGCGGGCCTCGATGCTCTGCAGGAAATGCTCAGGATCGTGCATGGCTTGCCACGCGCCGAAACCACGTTCCAGGAAATCCTGTAGATCGGCCCAGCCGAAGCGATGGGCGGGGCCGCGAGCGGCGCGCAGTGTCGTGCCGACGAGCGGGATGTGGGTCAATCGGCTCAGGTCACGCCCGACAGCCAGCACCAGGTCGATCTGCCGGACTCGCTGCTGGTAGTCGCCCATGCGGTAGGCGGTGGCATACTGTTCTGGCGTGATGCTGTCGGTCACGCCCATCGCAGCAAGGTGGGCGACCATCTCCTGTTCGAGGTGATTCGTCAGGTCGTTGATTTCGACGGTATGGGTCAGCACGCGGATGGCTTGCGGCGGCAGAACTCTGCTCAAGAAGTCGCGCATCGCCATCAAGTCGGCGTCGCGCTTGGAGAAGTCTTTCGGGGCGTAAATATCGGTGAGGAAGAACCGGGTCGCGGGGCCGTACTCTGGACTAATGACGAGATCGGCGTGGGTGCGCGCCAGCCGCGCCGACTGGTACGCGCGCAGGGCGCGCTCCAACGGCGGCATCTCGGCGGCCACAGGCTGTCGCCGCTGCATGCCGCCCCGTCCCAGGCCGAACAAGGCGCGCACGGCGTCTTCGGGTCGAAACTTGGTCTCGTTGCTCATAAGGAAAATTGTAGGCGTTACGCCGGTCCGTCACAACGGGTGTACACTTAGGCCGAACCCTGCGCAGGCGTCGCCAGGGCACGCCGGGCGCGAGCGAGATGAACCAGGGTCGCCGCCAGCCAGCCGAGCGCATTCGACGCAATGTCCTTGGCGGTGTCCTCAGCATCCCACAGCATGTTGATTCTGGACTCGTCGCCACCCGTGGCGCGCAGTTCCTCCTGGTGAATGCTGTACTCGCTGTATTCGTAGAAGGTCGTCAGCCCGGCCAGGATGAGCGCGGCTAACGCGACACGTTGCTGATAGCCGACCGCGACCAGCGGGGCGATGGCCGCCTGGGCAGGCGTGTGCAGGCGGAGCGCCGTCAGCCCATCATACACCAGCGTCGTCAGCGCGGCTGCGGTCAGGCTGTGGGGAATGCTGTCCAGGCCAAAGCCCAGGCAGCGCCACTCCCCCATCGCACCGCGATAGATATTGAAGTCGGGATGGGAGACGACATAGGCCAACGTGACCGGGGCCATACTGCGCGCCCAGCCGCGCGGCTCGCTCGTGACCTCCTGTGCGGCGGCGCGCAACGCCGTCAGCGACGCGGCGTCGGGCGCGACGCGACCCAGCGCGGCGTCCACGGCATCGACAATCTCAGGCAATGCCAGGCCCAGGCTATTGCCTAGGGTATGGGGGAGCCACGTCGTCGGCAGCCCATACGCGATGCGGTTGGCATTAGCCGTGTTGAGCAGCAAACCCCAGAGACCCAGCCGCAGCCATTGATCGCGAGTAGGCAACGCGCCTCCTTCAGGAGTATCAAGCCATGACAGAATCACCAGGCCAGAATGCGACGGCGCAGCCAACGGTAGAGAAGAGCGCCTCGCCAACCAGCCAGGCGTTCCATCTGCTGACCATGAACACCTTCGGCGTCCCGACCGGTCACACCAATGCGCGGATGCGCACCCTGGCGCAGCATCTGAATACCGCTGATCTGGACGTGGTATGCTTCCAGGAAGTGCAACTCAGTTACTACAACCGGCTGCTGCGGCGCGAGTTTCACGCCATGCCCCATGCCGCCTTCGAGCCTCATCTCTACGCGCCCAAGGGGGGCCTGCTCACTCTGTCGCGCCATTCATTGCGCCACTTCGCTTTCGAGCCGTTCCACACCCGACGCCTGCGCATCGGGCCAGCGCTGACCGATTGGGCCTTGTATAAGGGCGCGCTGGTCACTCATATCGAGGGACAGGCGACGCCGACTATTATCGTGAATACGCACCTTAACGCCAACTACGACGGTGACTGGTCGCCCACCAACCGCTACGCTGCCATCGAGCACCGCCAGGCCCAACAACTAGCCGATCTCGTCCAGAGTTTGGATCCCCACGCCCTGGCCTTCGTCGTCGGCGATTTCAACTTCCCGCGCGGCTGCTGGATCTACCAGGACTTCGTCCAGGCCGCCGGCGTGATCGATCCCCTGGCGAGCCACCAGGAACCCACGTTCCGCCCGCCGCGCCTGGCGCCGGCCCATTTCGCCCAGCCGATTGACTTCGCCTTCGTCCGCCCGCCCCATCAGCAAGCCGTGAATGTTCAGGCTCAGATGTTGTTCGACGAGCGTGTCGAGTTAGTCAACGGCAAGAAACGCCACCTGTCTGACCATCACGCGGTGCGTGTCGACGTGTGGTGGTAGGGACTCGCCCATACCGGCGCGCGCAGGATGACCATAGCTCGCACAGCAAATACCTTTGACGTTCGTCGCGCCTTGTGGTAAAGTCAGCGTAACCCTGGCCCGTTGACGGGCAGATGCGCTCTGGAGGGAACCTATGCCTAGCGTGCAGGCCATCGTCCTGGCGGGCGGCCCCGCCACCCGCCTCGGCATCCTGTCGGATCATCGTACCGAAGCCGCCGCACCCTTTGCGGGCAAGTATCGCCTGATCGACTTCACCCTGTCCAATCTTGTCAACTCAGGAATCTTTGATGTCGCAGTGCTGACCCAGTATCGCCCCCACTCCCTCAACGAGCATATTGGCATCGGCCGCCCCTGGGACCTGGACCGCCAGAGTGGTGGCATCCAGCTCCTGCAGCCCTACCTGGGGCGGGACGCCAAAGAGTGGCATCGAGGGCCAGCCGACGCCGTCTATCACAACTGGCGATTCTTCGACCCCAAGGCCGACTTCTACCTGATTCTCATGGGCGATCATGTCTACAAGATGGACTATCGCGATATGATTCGTGAGCATCAGGAAAAGCGCGCCGACGTGACTCTGGCCGTGACCAATGTACCGGCGGCCGAGGCCGGCCGCTATGGCATCGTCAGCGTAGGGCGCGATAACCGCGTCACCCAGTTCTGGGAGAAGCCCAGCGAGTTCCACGGGTCGGTCGCCTCGATGGGCGTCTACCTCTTCAACCACGATACCCTGTGGCAGATTCTCCAGGGTAAAGACGGGCAGCGCCCCTACAGCTTCGGCGCGGATGTCTTTCCCAGCCTGGTCGAGGAAGCCAGCGTCTACGCTCACCCCTTCCTGGGCTACTTCGTCGATGTCGGAACGCTAGACACCTATTGGGGCGTCCAGATGGCCTTCCTCGGCAGTAACCCGCCGCTGGACCTGTACGATGCGGAGTGGGTGATTCACACGCGCAGCGAGGAACGGCCGCCGGTTAAGTCGGAGCCGGGCGCACGCATCCACCACAGCCTGGTCGCCAATGGCTGCCAGATTAGTGGCGATGTCGAGTACTCAATCCTCTCGCCAGGTGTCGTCGTCGAGCCAGGTGCGGTGGTTCGTCAGTCCATCATCCTGACCGACACTTACATCGGCGCGGGAGCCGTGGTTGAATACGCCGTTATCGACAAGCAGGTCAACATCGGGGCAGGCGCGCAGGTAGGCGAGAGTCGCCTCAACGACGCGCGCGTCGCCGCCGACCAGGACCCCATCCTCGCCGTGGTAGGTAAGCGGGCCAGCATCGCCCCCAACCAGACGGTGGCGCCGGGCGCTACGATTGCCCCGGATGCGACCGTGACGCCTGGCCCCTTCGCGTAAGCGCGCCTATCCGGTCGCCGCACGAGGCCTTGGTGACAATTCAGGAATATCAACCACCGCCCAACGGGTATCGCACCTTTCTCATCCTGTGGGCAACCCAGTCCATCTCGATTATCGGGACCGCGGTTGCCTGGTTCGCGCTAATCGTCTGGCTCACCGAGCATTCTACCTCTCAGGAGGAGCTTGGCGCGCGCCTGGCCTTCATCGGCCTGGTGACTTCGATCCCGACCGTCTTTATGGCCCCCGTGATCGGCGCCTTCGTCGATCGCCACGACCGCCGCCGCATCATGCTGGTTGCCGACAGTCTGAGCGGCTGCGTATCCCTGGCCACCATGGCCCTCCTTGCTACCAACCAGCTTAGCTTCCCGCTGTTGGTCGCTATCCAGTTCGTGTACCTGCTCCTGGGCGCATTTCACTCGGCCGCCTTCGAGACCTCCTATGCCATGCTCGTGCCCGAGGAGCAGTTGGGCCGCGCCAACGGCATGATGCAGACCGTATTCTCGCTCGCAGCCGTTGTCCCGCCCGCGCTGGCGGCCATACTCCTGGCGCTGCCAACCGGCATCATCGGCGCGTGGTTGGTGGACCTGGCAAGCTTCGCCGTGGCGGCGCTGACCCTGGCAGCCTTGCACATCCCGTCGCCCAGACCCGCCGAGACCCACGAGGTCGCCGGCGGGCCGCGCGCCTATCTGGCCGATATTCGGACCGGCGCGCGCTTCGTCTGGGACCGCCGCCCCATCATCTGGTTGCTGGCGACCTTCGCCGTGTACAACGCCGGCGTAACAGCGTTGACGGTGCTACAGCCCGCCATCGTACGCTACCAGCAGGGCGCCAGCGCCACGGCGCTGGGCCTGGAATTCGCGGGCGCGCTGGCTATCAACGAGACGGCGGCCGGCCTGGGCGGTATCGTGGGTGGCATGCTCATCACCGCCTGGGGCGGCCTGCGGCGAAAGCGCATCTACGGCGTTCTCGTTCCCATCCTCGTCGCGGGCGTGCTAACGATGCTCTACGGGTGGTCCACATGGGTCTGGGTGTCAGCCGCGGTGCTATTCGCCTGGGTGATGCTGGAGCCGGTGATGAACTCCCACTCGCAGGCCATCTGGCAGACTCACACGCCACGGGAGATGCAAGGGCGCGTCTTTGCGGTGCGTCGCGTGATAGCCTGGAGCGTGCGGCCAGTGGTGACAGTTGTCGCCGGTATGCTGACGGCGCGGGGCGTCGATGCCGGCATGGTCGTCATCGCCTTGGGTCTACTGACCGTGGTCTGGTGCACCGCGAACCTCTTCAACTCGCAGC
>CAZJJF010000154.1:4273-8624 GCA_964546245.1 uncultured Anaerolineales bacterium | reverse complement strand
CCTGATTACCGCCGAGGCGCGCGCTCATGTACTCGACGAACAGGTCGGCATGCAGGTTAGCAGCCAGGATCGCCTCATTGGCCTTCTGCGAGGCGCGGATGCGATTGGCCGACGCTTCGCTGTAGGCCCGCGCCTGCTCACCGCCCCACCGCGTCGCCTGATAGCCACACCAGGCGGTCGCCACGGTGGCGAGGGATAGGACGATGGCGGCCAGAATCTCGACCCAGCGGCCAAAGCGGCGGCCGACGCCCTGGGAAGCAACCTTACGTGTCATGCAGCCTCGCCGGTCGCGCGCAGAGGGTCGGCAGAGAGGGCGGCGCGGGCCTCCTCGTCCAGGATGGTGGCGACCTTCTGGTACAGAACGTCGGCCTGCTGCGGTGTGTCGCCGATGGCCGTCAGCCCCAACCGCCCGCTGTCGCTGACCGCGCTCATCATGTGCAGCACAATGCCCGTCTGGGCGGTGTGGTCGAAGTGCAGGCCGTGGCGGCTGATGATGTCGAACAGGTCGTCGGCAGTAAAGGCTCGGTAGTCGGGCGACTCCAGGTGATCGGTGGCGACGTAGTATTTGTCGTGGCCGCGCACGGTGGTGAAGCGGCCGCTCTCGGCGTCATACGTGCCATCGGTTAGCCATTGCAGCGTCAGGAAAGGGTGCGTCGTGCCACCCTTGCGCAGATTGATCTCGATGGCGTAGGCCTGCCACGCCCCGCCCTCGTCGCGCACGACGACGAAGTCCAGGGCAAAGCGGCCGATGATGCCCTCGCGGGCCAGCCGCCGCCCGACTTTGGCCGCCTCGCGCATGATGAGTGGGCCGTACTCGGGACGCGCGGGAAAGCGGCAGCCGAGGTAGCTCTCGCCGCTCGGCCCGCCGAGAATCTGATCGTGGGTAGACAGCAGTTCCACCTGCCCCGACGGCGTGAC
The DNA here is from genome assembly GCA_964546245.1 of uncultured Anaerolineales bacterium. GTDB lineage: Bacteria > Chloroflexota > Anaerolineae > Epilineales > JAHCIE01 > JAHCIE01. The sequence continues at coordinate 7,706 of CAZJJF010000154.1, read as the reverse complement.
TCGCAGTTGCGCGCTGGGACTGTCCAGAGCCTCGCCCAGGATGCGCTCCTCGACGATGCTGCCCTGGCGCGCCAGGCTCGCCATGTAGGTGGCATAGTCGATACCCTCGCCCTCGAAGTGGAGATGCTGCAGCCGCTCGGTCAGCGCGGCTCGCTCTCCGGCGGTCCCCGGCGCGGGCAACCCGCTCAGGTCGAGCAGGGCGTTGCCCATCCCCGACACGCCCGTGTTGAGCTTGACCACCACCTGGCGCAGGCCCGGCTTCTCGGCGCGCAGTTGCGCCAGGGCCATCACCAGCGCCTCCTCGCTGAACAGGTTCTCGACGCCCAGCGGGTACGGCACACCCTCCTCGGCAAAGAGGCGTCGACCGCCGCTCTTCGTGCCAAAGGCAAAGAAGCGCGGGTCGGCGGCATACATGGGAATACCCAGTTGCACGGCCAGTTCGCGCTCCAGTTCGCTGGTCACGAAGGGGACCAGGTGGGCGTGCTGGGGGTCGGGGATGAGGCCGCGAATCTGTTCCAGCAGGCGCGGCCGGTCGAGGAGCTTGCGCGACAGGGGGCGCGCCGACGCTTCCAACGGCGATACCAGGAACAGACGCTTGCGGGCGTTGGTGATGGTGACGCCCGGCACCAGACCCAGGTAGTAGTCAACCACGGCCGGGTGAATGGCCTGCGAGGTGACGTAGATAAGGCGGATATGGGGCTGGCGCAGCAGGAAGAGCAGGCATAGGAAGCGCTCCTCGTAGGCCCGCAGCGTCGCGACGTCGAAGGCAATGTCCAGGGACATGGACGGCACAGCCACGACGGTATTCTGCGCCTCGGTGAAGCCGCCGATGGTGGGCCGCCCGATGACTTCCCACAGGGGGATCAGGCTGCGCTGCAACTCGTCGTAGCGCGCTTCGATATCCTCGGCCGCTGGCAGGGTCGGGCGGATTGGCTTGTCCACGGCTAGCCCCCTGGGTCAGGTGAGTGGCGTTGAGGCGTATTGTAGGGTGAATGGGGCATGGGTCAAGCACGGCGATAGTCGCGCCGGGTCTACGACTAAGGAAGATGGTTGACCCCTACCTGCGCATCTGCTATGCTCTCCGGCGGGTTACACTGTCGGCGGGGAGGCATCGCCATGCGCACGATCCACTGGGGCATCATCGGTTGTGGCAACGTCACCGAGGTCAAGAGCGGCCCCGGCTTCCAAAAAGCTGACCACTCGGCGTTGGTCGCCGTCATGCGGCGCAACGGCGACCTGGCCCGCGACTACGCCCAGCGCCACGGCGTGCCGCGCTGGTACGACGACGCCCAGGCCCTCATCGACGACCCCGACGTAGACGCGGTGTACATCGCCACGCCGCCGTCGTCCCACAAGGAGTATACCCTGGCGGCGGCGCGGGCGGGCAAGCCGGTGTACGTCGAGAAGCCCATGGCTCTCAACTTCGCTGAGTGTCAGGCGATGATTCACGCCTGCCGGGCCGCCGACGTGCCCCTGTTCGTCGCCTACTATCGCCGCGCCCTGGCCCCCTTCCTCAAGGTGAAAGAACTCGTCGATAGCGGCGCTATCGGCGAGCCGCGTTTCGTCAACGTCCGCCTGTATCAGCCCCTGGCCCTGGCCGACTACAACGCCGCCCTGCCGCCCTGGCGCGTCCGGCCCGACATTGCGGGCGGCGGCCATTTCGTGGACCTCGGCTCCCACATGCTCGACTTCCTGGACTTCGTGTTCGGCCCCGTGCGCGCCGCCGAGGGCTTTGCCTCACGCCAGGCGCAAGCCTACCCGGCCGAGGACATCGTGACCGGCACGTTCGTGTTCGAGTCCGGCGTCCAGGGCGTGGGGACGTGGTGCTTCAGCGCCTACGACCGCGTCGAGACCACCGACATCGTGGGCAGCGAGGGACAGGTGTCCTACTCCACCTTCGACTCGCCCTCTGTCGTTACCCTGACGACGAAAGCGGGCGTGACTGAGTTTCCCTTCACCTACCCGCCCCACGTCCAGCAGCCCCTCATCCAGACCGTCGTGGACGACCTCAACGGCGTGGGCCACTGCCCCAGCCGCGGCGAGAGCGGCGCGCGCACATCCTGGGTCATGGACCAACTGCTGCGCGGGTAGGGCGTATAATAGGGAGCGTACGCCTAACCCAGGCGCATCACCCACTGGAGCTACCCATGCCGCAGACCCCGCTCGCCACGTGGCACGACCTTGTGCGTACCCGAAACGCCAGCGACCTGCCGTCGCTGCTGGCGGACGAGGTCGTCTTCTACTCCCCTGTTGTCTACAAACCGCAGGTCGGCAAGGCGCTCACCCTGCTGTACCTGACGGCCGCCTTCCACGTCTTCCTCAACGAGTCATTTCACTACGTCCGCGAGCTGACCGACGCGCAGGGCGCGGCGCTGGAGTTCCAGGTCGAGATCGACGGTATCACCGTCAATGGCGTGGATATGCTCACGTGGAACACCGAGGGCAGGATCGTCGAGTTCAAGGTCATGCTCCGACCTCTCAAGGCCGTCAACCTGATTCACCAGCAGATGGCGGCCATGCTCCAGGCGCAGCAAAGCGCTTAACAGCGGGACCATCGCCCCCGACCCTACGCGCCTGGCCTCGGTTCGAGCGGCCCCATATGCTCATCGGCCCTGGGTCGTGGGTCAGGTGTTGCCCAGAAGGAGTATAATTGGGAGGGTTGAGCGTGAGGCTGCGAAAGAAGAAGGGAGAGGGCTGATGGGTAACGAGCCGACCCGAGTGCCAATCCGCGAGCTCGCCGCCGATGTCGACCGCATCCTGGAGCGTGTCGCCCGCGGCGAGTCGGTGATCGTCGTCGACCAGGCGGGCGAGGACCTGGCAATTGTCAAATCCGTACGTCCGCAACCACGACGGCGTCGCAAGACCGCTGCCGACCTGGCCGCCTTTCGCGCATCGGCCGGCGGCTGGTCTGATGTGGATACGGACATCTTCATCGAAACCGTGTACAACACCCGCCGCAGCGCGCCTCGCCCGCCCGTCGAGCTATGACCTACCTCGTTGACACCGACTGGGTGGCTGACTACCTTAAAGGGCGGCCTACCGTGGTCGAACAGCTGCATATCCTTTCCGGCGACGGGTTAGCCATCAGCGTCATCACGTACGGTGAGATCTACGAAGGTATCTTCTACGGGACCAATGCAGCGCATCACGCCCGTATCTTTCGGCAGTTCTTACGTGGCGTGGATGTCCTCAATTTCAATCGCCCGATCATGCAGCAATTCGCCCGCATTCGTGGCGACTTACGTCGCCAGGGCCAGATGATCGGCGACCTTGATACCCTCATCGCGGCCACCGCGCTTCATCACGACCTCACGTTGATTACCCGCAACCGTGCTCACTTCGAGCGAATCCCTGTGCTCCGGCTCTACACCATCGGTTCGGCCGGCCGGTAGGTGGCGATGACCACGCCGGTGCTGGTCGGCCTAGCGTCGAC
>CAZJJF010000154.1:0-4263 GCA_964546245.1 uncultured Anaerolineales bacterium | reverse complement strand
GCCCCCCCGCGGGGGCGTGCGGCGCGCGTCCGCCCCGCGGGCGGGGGGGCCCCCCCACGCCGAGATTTGCCCGGCCGCAGCGGGGGCGAAAGCATACTCGATATGCTCAGGATGCCAGGCGGGCGCCGCCAGCGCCAACGAAGGGTGTATAATGCGGAACGACTCCGTACATCCCGGCCCGCCTGCTGGGACAAGACTTCCCGGCCAATCGGGACACCGGCCTCATGACAGTGGGACGAACCCATTGTAGACTGTGGGCATTGGTCAGCCCAACGACAGTACAGGAGGAACAGTCTCATGCCCCGTCCCCAGGTCTACACCATTGCCGCCATCTTGCAGTTAGTAGTGTGTGTCTCGATAGTGGCGCTTACCTTGCCCAGTCTGACACATCGCCCCGAGCAAGACCTCGAAGGATTGTCCCGCTACGTGGACGTTATCGCGTTCTCGACAGGCCTGGTGGGCCTCGTAGGTGTCTATGGTGTCTGGCGAAACATGCGGTGGGGAAAGGTGCTGACCCTCGCCATCGACGCCATTGCCGTGCTTCTGTTCGTACCGCCGCTATTCATCTTGCCGCCGCTTGGCAAGCTGGTCTCGGCTGCCTACATTCTCATCTTTGGCCTGATCATTGTCCTTCTACTCTGGCGCACCCCTGCGCCTGCCATGGCGAAAACGTGAGCCGTTGAGAGGTCTGACGAGAATCACTCTCATGTCCCGAGGCTCCGCGCGTTGGGATGCCGATAGCCTGCTGAGCCGTGGGCTATCGGCCTTGTTGCTCGTCACCTATGTGGTGGCCATCTACTCTGTGGTCACCCTCGCCAGTGCGCTCGCATTCGGTGAAGTGCCCGATAGAGATTTCCGGCCGGTGTGGTGGTTAAACGTCATACCATTGGCTGTGCTACTCATCACGGCGTTACCCGTCTATCGCTGGCTGCGGCGTGGCGTCAACCAGTTGGTCTACGGCCAGCACGATGACCCCTACGGCGTCCTGACGCGGCTGAACCAGCCCCTCGCCGTCCCCACGTCGCCCGCCACGCTACTGCCTACCCTGGCTCAGACCGTCGCCGCCACGCTGCGCCTCCCCTACGTCGCCATCGAGACTCAGGCGTCGAGCGGTCCGCTGGTCGCGGAACACGGGAGACCTCTGCCCGGCCTGGATCTGCTGTCGATTCCGTTGCACTACGATGACGTGATCCTCGGACGGTTGCTGGTGTCACCGCGTCGCCGCGACGAGGCCCTCTCGGCCACGGACATCGGCCTGCTACGCGATCTGGCGCGCCAGGTGGGCATCACCATGCAGACGGCGCGGCTCAACGAGGAATTGCAGGCGTCCCGCGAGCGTCTGGTGACGGCCCGCGAGGAGGAGCGGCGGCGCATCCGCCGCGACCTACACGACGGTCTCGGCCCAATGCTGTCGGCGCTCCGGTTGCAGTCGGGCGCAATGCGCCGTATCATCCGCGAGAATCCAGCCCAGGCCGAAGCCCTGGCGGACGAGTTGCGCCGTGACCTACAAATCGCCACGGCCGAGATTCGCCGCCTGGTGTACGGCCTACGCCCACCGCTGCTGGACGATCTGGGCCTGGCGGGCGCGCTGCGTGCATTGGATGTCGGCGAGAGTGGCCCACAACTGATCGTCGAGGTCCCCGACCCTCTGCCACCGCTGCCCGCCGCCGTCGAGGTGGCCGTCTACCGCATCGCCGCCGAGGCCGTCAACAACGTCGTGAAGCACGCCCAGGCCAGCCACGCCAGCATTGCCCTGAACATTGCCGACCATGTGGTGACGCTGAGCGTCGCCGACGATGGGGTGGGTCTGGCGGCCCAGGCCACGACAGGCGTCGGGTTGGTGTCCATGCGCGAGCGGGCCGAAGAGTTGGGCGGGCGCGTCACCATCACCTCAAAGCCCGACGGCGGTACGCAGGTCGTGGCGAGCATCCCCTGGAGCAAGGTTGTCCCTCATGGAGAAGCTAACGGTCCTGATCGCGGATGATCACCCCATGTTCCGCCGTGGGCTGCGCGCCCTGCTCGTCTCGCCGCCGGAGACGGAGGTGGTCGGCGAGGCGGCCAGCGGCGTGGAGGCCGTTCGCCTGGCGGAGGAGCTTCAGCCGGATCTGGTGCTCATGGACTTGCAGATGCCCGAGGGTGGCGGGCTGACGGCGACACGGCGCATCGTCGACACCAGCCCCCACATCCGCGTCCTGGTAGTGACGATGTTTGAGGACGATGCCTCGGTGTTCGCAGCCATGCGAGCGGGCGCACGGGGCTATGTGCTCAAGGACAGCGACGACGAGGACATGCAGCGCGCTATCCTCGCGGTGGGGCGGGGTGATGCCATCTTCAGCCCGGCCATCGCCGCCCATATGATGACCTTTTTCGGCGCGCGCCCGGCCTCGGCTATCCCCCTGTTCCCGGAGTTGACGGAGCGCGAGCGCGACGTCCTGCGCCTGGTGGCCCAGGGCGCGAACAACGATAGCATCGCCCAGCAGTTGGGCCTGACCTCCAAGACGATCCGCAACTACATCAGCAACATCTTCAGCAAGCTCCAGGTCGCCGACCGCGCCCAGGCCATCGTGCGCGCCCGCCAGGCGGGCCTCGAGTAGGGGGGAATCGTGTCCGACAGCAGCACCGTCCACTTCCAGGTGCAGGTCGCCACGCCCGGCAACGAGGCGCGGGCGACGGAGGACATGGCGCGCGACCTGCTGCACGAGTTGCGCGAGGCGAGGCTGGCGGCGGTGTACTGGTCGGGGCTGACGGAGATCGACCGGGGCGGCGGCGAGCCGCTACGCCTGGGCACGCTCAAGGCGGCCGTGGACGCCGTGGCTCTGCCGCGCTTCCTGGAGTTCGCGCAGCTGTGGGCGATGGGGAAGCCGGGGCTGGTCGTGCGCCTGCGGCTGGGGAAGGCGGCCGCGACCAGTCGAGGCGGGGGCGCCTCGGAGCGGCACGCGACGCTCACCCTGCGCGGCCAGGGCGGCCGGCCGGAGGACGTGGACGCACTGATGGCCGTACTCGACTCGGATGAGGAGGTTGCCACGGCCAAGCTGGTGGACTTTGCCCTGAGCCTGGTGCAGACGCCCGACGGTCAGGCGCGCCTGCGCCACTATCTATGCCAGGGAAGCCTGACCCAGCGCAACTACGCCGCCCTGTACTTCAAGCGCCTCGGCATGCGCGATGCGCTCGAGGACGCCGTGGCGCGCGGCTGCATCGACGCCGAGCTGGCCTTCAACCGCTAAATAGCGCATTGCGTCATGGGGCATCTCGTGGTATAGTGGGGGCAGGCGTGTTTGCTCGGCCGCGACAAAGAGGTCCGCGAGCGCCGCCGAGGAGGTCATCGTGGACACCGCCCCCGCCCCGACTCGCCCCTATCGCCTGCTCCAGCAGCGCCTCGACCGCAACGTGACCGGCGCGCCCGACTCCCCCACCTTCCAGCGCATCTTGCAACTACTGTTCACCCCCGACGAGGCCGACCTGGCCCGCCGCGTGCCGACGACGTTCATGTCGCTGCGCCGCCTGGCCCGCCGCGCCCATCTCGACGAAGAGCGCCTGAGCGACATGGTGACCAGCATGGCCGAGCGCGGTCTGCTCTTCGACGTGGAGCACAACGGCCGGCGTTATGTGGCCCTGCCGCCGGTGGTCATCGGCTTCTTCGAGTTCACCTTCATGCGGACGCGCGACGATTACCCGATGGCCGAGTTGGCGCGGCTGTTCGACCAGTACTTCTTCGAGCGCGAGACCTTCGCCGACGCCGTGTTCGCGGGCCAGACGCAAATCGGCCGCTCGCTGGTCAACGAGGCGGCCCTGCCCCCGGACGACCACACCGAGGTGCTGGATTGGGAGCGGGCATCCTTCATCGTCGAGAACGCACGCAGCCACGCCGTGTCCCTGTGCGCCTGTCGCCACCACGCCCAGCACGCCGGCCACCCCTGCGACCACCCCATGCGCACCTGCCTCAGCCTCAACGGCGGGGCCGACATCCTGGCCCGCCAGGGCATCGCCGAGCGCATCTCGCGCGCCGAAGCGATGAGCATCCTTGAGGGCGCGAAGGCGGCCGGGCTGGCCCAGACCGGCGACAATGTCCAGCGCAATGTGAGCTACATCTGTAACTGCTGCGGCTGCTCGTGCGGCATGATGAACGCCATTCGCCGCTTCGACCTGCGCAACGCCGTCGTCACCTCCAACTGGATCTCGGCTATCGACACCGAGAGGTGCAACGGCTGCACCCGCTGCGTCAAGGTCTGCCCGGTCAACGCCATCAGCATCGTTGTCGGCGAG
>CAZJJF010000153.1:0-8628 GCA_964546245.1 uncultured Anaerolineales bacterium | reverse complement strand
CGCCGTCGCCATCGCCCACGGCGACCCGCACGCCATCGCCCACGGCCACACCGTCGCCCACGGCGACCCGCACGCCGTCGCCACCGCCCACGGCAACCCGCACGCCCTCCTCCACCGCCACAGTCACGCCACCGCCTACCGCCACGGCAACACCGTCACCCACGGCCACAGCCTCTGCCACCGCTACCCCTTTGCCGCGTCACAGCGTGTGGCTACCGATCATCCTACGCAACAGCGCACCGTGATCTACTCGAAACAGCCCGTCGGCTGCGACGCGACGGGCTAATCTCGGCGCTTACTGAGCGAAGCCTGGTATCAGTAGCCGACGGCGCAGCCATCCTTGCGGGGATCGGAGCCGGCGTGCAGCATGCCGGTTTCGGGATCGATGAGAATCACCTGGCCGCCACCGAACTGCGCGCTCGCGGCCGTCTCGGTCACTGTGATGGCATGGCCCAGCCGGCCCAGATCGGACGCCAGATGCTCAAGCCCAGGCTCAAGCGAGACCCCCCCCGTGAGTGGATCCACTTGCCAGCGCGGTGCGTCAAGACTTTGCTGAGGGTCCATGCCGAAATCAACCAGGTTGCTCAGCACCTGGACATGCCCCTGCGGCTGCATGTAGCCGCCCATCACGCCGAAGGACAGCCAGGGCCGCCCGTCACGAAAACCCATTGCCGGAATGATGGTATGAAATGGCCGCTTCAGTGGCTCCAGAGTATTAGGATGACCCGGTTCCGTGGTGAACAGAGCGCCGCGATTTTGAAGCGCAATGCCCCACTCGCGGACGACCACCCCCGAACCGATACCCGCGTAGTTGCTGTTGATGAATGACACTGCGTTGCGATCAGCATCAACTACACTCAGGTAGACCGTATCGCTGCGTGGCGCAAAATGCCCCGCCGCGTAGTCTCGCGCTACGGAACGAGCAATCCCGTTGCGCCGCGAGCGGGCGTAATCGTCACTCAGCAGGTCAGGCAGGGGAACAGGCGCGAAGGCCGGGTCGGCGACGTAGGCCAGGGCATCGGCCCAGCCCACTTTCATGGCTTCTATCAGGAGATGGGTGGCCCCCAGACTACCGAAGCCCAGGTCCGCCAGGTCCCAGCCACTGGCGATGGCAAGGGCGATGAGAGCTGCCAGGCCCTGGCTGTTGGGTGGCGTCTCGTAGAGGCGGACGTCGCGATAGTCGACCCCGATCGCTGGCTCCCAGGTGGGAGCGTTGGCCGCCAGGTCGGCCTCCGTCAGCACGCCGCCAGCGTCTTGCACGCTCTGAGCGATGGCCGCCGCGAGGGGACCACGATAGAAGGCGTCACGCCCCCCCTCACCGATGGCGCGCAGCGCGCGCGCCAGGGCCGGCTGCCGCCAGACCTCCCCGGCGCGGGGCGCGCGCCCATCGACCAGGTAGCCGCCCCCATCAGGGCCACTGTACTCCAGGAGCTTGGCGGCATTCGTCGCCCAGCTTCGCGCGATGATGGGGGACACGGGAAAGCCGCGCTCGGCATACTCAATGGCGGGGGCCAAGACCTCGGCCATCGATAGACGTCCGAAACGCGCCATGACTGCGCACCAGCCGTCCACCGCGCCGGGCACAGTGATCGACCAGGGGCCGAGATAGGGAACACGTTCGTGACCCGCGCGGCGCAGCGTGTCGATGGACATGGCGGCCGGCGCGCGACCGCTGGCGTTCAAGGCATGGAGCGCCACGCCATCCCAGATGAGGGCGAAGGCGTCACCGCCCATGCCCGTAGAGACAGGCTCAACGACATTGAGCGCGGCGGCGGTCGCGATGGCAGCGTCCATGGCGTTGCCACCGGCGAGGAGGATGCGCAGCCCTGCCTGGGCAGCCAGGGGTTGGCTGGTCGCGACGATAGCATTGGGGGCCATGATGACCGAGCGGCGCGACGGAAAAGCCTCCACAGGATTCACTCCTTCCAATGGCACGCGTCTTGCGTGAATTCATAAAATCCGTGAAGATTCGCGTTGTCAGAGCGTAACCTGAGCGATTGTACAGCGTCAAGTAGGACAAGTAAAGGGCGTAACTCGAGCGATGGCAAGCGTTACCCACCGATTCAAGCACGACGAACAGGAGGGAGGCGTGATGGATACTCCGGTCCAGCTTCGCGAACGCCTGGTTCATGTATATACCCCTTCCATGTGGACTCCGCTGGTTCGCCATATTGGCATCGGCGTCATGGTGGTCGGCGTTGTTTCCCTGTTCCTGGATCGGGGCGCCGATATCGCGTGGAGCCTGCTGCTCGTCATTGTCGGGGCGCTGGCAACGCGGGTGGCCGCCCCGGCAGGCCTGGCAATGTTCGCGGTCACGCTCGGCTGGACCACCCTGGCCGGTGGCCTGCTGGGCCGCTGGCTGGTGGCAGCGGCGGCGGCGGCTCTGGCGGTGGCTGCCCTCCTTGCGCTCCAGGCGGCGTGGCGGCAGGCACAGCGTCCCCTGCCTGCCATCCCGGGCCTGGCCGTGGGCAGCCTGGCCGTCGGCTTGCTGAGCACGCTCATCCTGATTGCTGCCCTCGGTAGCAGCCTGGTGGCCTTCGTAACCGGCTGGCCCATCAGCGCGCAGTTCGTCGATAGCCTGGCCTCGATCGGCGCCCAGGCGGCGGTACTGGCAGTCGCGCTGGCAGCGGCTGGTCTCGTCCAGCGGGGGCGACACGTTTGGACGGCGCCCCTGGGCGGCATCGCGGGCCTCGTGGGACTCCTGGCCTACGTTAGCCTGCTGCTCTTCGCACAAGGCTAAGCTCAACCGCCCGGCTTCAATCTCAACCCTTCGCGCGTCCCCCGCTCCCGCCAAAACCGGGAGCGGGGGACGCGCCTGTCGCGGCCCTGGTGTGGTAAGTATTTCGTAAGATAGCCGATAGGGAAAGCGAAAGGATGTACATTCATCTCTACGCCGGTTCCGGCTATAATTGGCCGCATGCTTGCCTGGCTCCAGCCTTCCCATGGCTCGCCGCGGGGCATGGGCGACACGAATCCCCCTGGCGTCACTATTACGCAGCTGACGCCCGAAGGAACCCCCCATGTCAATGTGCATCAATTGGGATACCTACTCCACAGCCTACCAACAGTTGGTACGGCGTGGCATCGACCACGACGCCGCCAGCGATAAGGCGCTATACCTGGCAACGCGCGGCGCACCGAACAAGCCCGCCAACTGGGGCTTGCTGGCCTATCAGCTGCGGGTATCGGCGTGGCGGCGGCTTGACAACCGCCTGTGCGTATCTCTACACGCCGACAGCAGCGTGGACCCCGAAACGCCGGCTGCCGGGCTGGAAGAGGTGCTGGCCGCTCCGGTCGACACGGACCCCGAGCGGGTCACGCTGGCGCGCGAGGAACTGTCACGTATCCCGCGCGATATTCTCAACCTGTTCATCAATCGTCGCGGCCCCCTGACCAGCACGGAGGCCACCCACATCCATCGCTTCCGCCGCCGCCTGGCTTCTACCTAGGCGCGTAGACGGCGCGAGACAACAAGCCAGGGGGCGCATTGCCATCAGTGATGCGCCCCCTGCTCTGTGTGGCTCGAGTCACGCGGGTCACGCGATGCCGCGCACCACCTCGATACCGTTCAGCGCCATGTGGTACAGGAACACGAGATGGAAGAAATCGCCCGGATGCGGCATCACCCCCAGCTTCATCGCCGTGTCCAGAGGCATGTCGTAGGTGTCCACCAGGTTGGCGGGCGCGATCACGCGGCGGTCGGCGATGTCCAGGGCGTTGGCTTGCAGCCTCAGATGCATGGCCGCCGTGTAGACGCAGAGATCGGTACAATCGCCGATGACAACGTAGGTGTTCACCTCGCGGTGACTGTCCTGCCAGGCTCCCAGTCGCGTGCCGTGGGCCGAGCTGAGGGAGTTCTTCTCTATCACAACAAACTCACCGCTGAAAGGCAGCGCGGCCAGTTCAGGGCACGTCTCCGCCTCGATAGTTCCCCGCACGGCATGCTCACCCCAGGCTGCAAATTCGGGCGCGTTGGGGCTGTGGGTATCCTGAGCCAGCAGAAAGTTGCGCACCCCAGCGTCATAGGCGCGGCGGAAGAGGGTGGCGGCACCGGGCAGCAGCGCGGCCACGCGCGGGCTGGCCAGGCGGCCCTCGTAGGCAAAGCCCACGATCAGATCAGTCGACAGGATGGCAGTGCGGGCCGGGTCGCGGACAACCTCGCTCAGCGGCATCGGTTCCAGGCGACGGAACCAGCCGAGCATGTGCTGTGTGAAGCGCGGATCGACGTGCAACTCAGGCGCAGCCGCCACAACGATCTGGTCCTGACGCGGCTCGTACATGGTTGCTTTCGACATGGGTACTCTCCTTCGGCCTATCGGCCAACCGACACCCAAAGTATAGTCGCCCCCGCCGGGGAACAACAACCTGGGGCCGGGCGAGGCAGCGCGTCAAACCGATCCTCATCCAGCCACCACCACCGATTCTTGCCTTTCGGCCCAAACTGAGTATCCTTGTCGAGTCGTGTTTGCGGAACTGCACTTATATCGCTCATAGCGAAGAAACCCTCGGAAAACGGTAAAGGAAGGTGCCATGGGACGCTATCGCGGACCCAAGAATAAGCTCTCGCGCCGCGAAGGCATGGATCTATTTGGTCAGGGTGGCCTACAATTGGAGCGCCGCCTGGCCCAGCCGCCCGGCCAGCACGGGCAGAAGCCCCCGCGCAAGACGTCGGAATACTCGCGCCAGTTGCGTGAGAAGCAGAAGGTCAAGCGCATTTACGGCATGCGCGAGGCGCAGTTCCGCCGCTACTTCGAGATGGCACAGCGCACGCGTGGCCTGACCGGCGTGGCCCTCCTCCAAATCCTGGAGCGCCGTCTGGATAACGTCGTGTATCGGCTCGGCCTGGCTCAGACGCGCCCCATGGCGCGCCAGCTGGTGGGCCACGGTCATGTCCAGGTCAATGGCAAGAAGGTCAATATCCCGTCGTATCTGGTCAGCGAGAACGACTTTGTGTCGCTGACCACGGACGCCACCAACTTCCCGCAGATCATCGAGTTGAGCCGCAATCCCATCGTCCGCACGCCCGACTGGCTCTCGAAGGGTGACAACGGCGGACGTATGATTAGCATGCCGCGCCGCGATGACATCGACCCCGACATTCACGAGCAGTTGATTGTCGAGTTCTACTCGCGCTAAGGGCGGCCGCTCGGGCGAAGAATTCGCTGACCTACGTGACCTTGATGTGCCCCCGCTCCCTTCCGGATGCGGGGGCGCGCTTCCTAACCGGGGGAGCCAGCCGCACCGCACAACATCCCCCCGAAACCGCCGACGGCTTGGCTCCGCCTCCCGCTACGTCTGGCCGAGCACTATGGTGAAGACTAAGATCATTGTCTCTGCGGGTGGCGTGGTCGCGCGCGGAGCGCCTGACGACCCTGAAGTGCTACTGGTGGCAACTCACGGGCGAAGCCGGTGGTGCCTACCCAAGGGTATCGTAGAGAGCGACGAAAGCTCAGAAGCCGCAGCGCATCGCGAGGTCCTTGAGGAGACCGGCGTTGACACGAGCCTGGTGTGCCATCTCACTCGTATCGAATACTGGTATACAGCGAAGCCCCGCCTGCGCCACCACAAGTTCGTCGACTTCTATCTATTCCGCTGGTTGAGTGGCGAGCCGCGCCCCCAGACGAGCGAAGTCGATGATGCCGCGTGGTTCCCCATCGGCGACGCTCTACATCACGCCAGCTACCTTAGTGAACAAGACATCCTACGCGAGGCGCAAGACCTGTGGTCGGCCCTCCCGGCCCACAACCCCCTTGCGTCGTGCGACGCATAGCGACCCCACCTGGCAAGAGGCGGCGACGTGGGACATGCCCCACATCGCCGCCTCTCGTTGCGTACCACGGAAGGAGAAGGCTCGCACCCTGTCGCTGGGAATCAGGCAAGGGCGGCTCTATGCCCCGTCCGTCGGCCTATAGATCGTCAGCGGTTTGGACTCGCCCGTTACGACTCACCCACTCCCCATCGATGTTCTTCACATACGACTGCTTCACCTGCCGCCACGCGGCCGCGTGGGCAGCCAGGTCGCGCTCACGCCCGGCGCGCGCGCGACCGGCCCGCCAGGTCTGGTTGTAGGTACGGCGATACAGGTCCTGCGCCGCTGTTGGAAGGACATCCCGCACATCGCGGGGCAGCTCCAGTTCGCTCTGATAGAGCACCTTTGCACCTCCATGTCGTCATTGACATCGAACTGGTTCAGTTGTCTAGCATTGCCCATCCCGGTCCCATCGGCCAACGCATCGCGCGGCGCTGTCCCAGCTCGCCACCGCGCCTGCGTTTCCGACTCACTACAGCAAATTATACGCCATGCTGCAACACGCAACACGCCCAGCCGCTAGCGCCCGCCGCTAAGGCCGCGCAACAGCCCTTCGAGAACCACCGAGCCGGCCGCCGAGCCGGCGTCACCACCCGCGCCGCCTTGTCCGCTCGCAGCCATACCCTGGCCACCCAGCAGCGCGCCCAGAATACTGCTCAGGTCGGGCTGGCCGCTGCCCTGCGCTGGCGCGGCGCCTGACAGCCCGCCCAGCAACACCTGATCATCACCGCTCGATGCGGCTTGCCCCCCGCTCGACAGGCCGCCGAGTACCACCGCGTCGTCGTCGCTGCTCCCCGGCGAAGACGATGATAGCGGGGGAATCTGCCCCTGCGACAGGTCGCCCAGCAGGGTATCATCGCTGTCGTCCTGCGCCGGCTGGGGCGCGCTGCCGCCCAGCAGCCCACCCAGGATGCTGCCCAGGTCGGGCGGCTGGTCCTGCGACTGCGCTGGAGTCGCGCCGCCCCCTAGCATCCCGCCCAGGATGCTGCCCAGGTCGGGCGGCTGGCCTTGCGGCTGTGATGGAGTCGCGCCGCCCCCCAGCATCCCGCCCAGGAGAGCGCCGAGCAGGCCGCCCATCGGATCAGCCGCCGCGCCTCCGCTGCCCGACGGCTGCCCACCCAGGCCACTCGCCAGCAAGCCGCCTAGAATCATGGGCAGCAACTCACCCATACTCCCACCGCCTGTCGACTGCATGACGCCTGCCAGGGCTGCCTGCTGATCGTCCAGCCCTTGCTCGCGCGCCTGGCTGAAGCCCTGCACGGCGGAACCGAAGGCATCGGCCGGCGATGCGCCGTGTCCCACACGCTTGCTGCCCCTCTGCATGCCGCTGGTCATGCTCTCGACCAGGGGCTGAAAGTCGTTGAGTGTCATGCCCTGCTGGCCCTGGAACTGAGCCGCGGCCTGCCGCAAGCCACGCGCATACATGGCGGCCGTCTTGCCACGCCCCTGCTCGTCGAGGGCCTGGGCCGCCGCGGCCAGCACGAAACCCGCATCGGGGTTCACAGCTTCGGCTTGCGCCGCTGCCTCGGCCACGACCTGCCAGTTGTAGGCAGCATTGTCGCCGGTGTTGCCACTGGAGCCATCCAGACCATTGAGGTAATCTTTACGCTCATCGACTGTCTGCGCGACGGCGCTAAACAGTTGGCTGAGGGGAATGCGATTCTCATCCACGGGCAACCTCCTCGCACCCTGGGGCGCGTAACGAACGGCGAGCCACTACTGGCCGCTAAACAGGCCGAGCGCCACCGCGAACATCACGATGACGTACACAATCCGCGCCCACAACGGGATGTCTAGCCGCAGGTCGAGGCGCTGGTGCTGACCCCATAGAAAGCCGCCCTTCCGGTTTGATGTCGGGTTCCCTACACCTATGCGGGTGATGTTACCCGAAGGGCGGCCGTCACGCAAGGAGCCAGGGCAGGCTCGCAGTCGAGGCCTGCCCTGGCGTCGCCATCAAGACATCTTCGCCACGCCTAGGCCTTAGGCGTGCTCGCATCGCTGGCGTCCGGCTCGCCATCATCGCTGTGAGTAGGGACCACCGGGATATTCGGCAAGGTAATCGCGTCCGTTGCATCGGCGGCTGCCCAACTATGGGTCGTCGCGCGAATGTCAGCCGCTGTTGGCGGATTCGAGCGCAGCGTTGACTCCCACGCCGCGAAGCCAGGCTCAGGACCGGCGGAAGGCATGGGAGGCTGCCAAGATTTGTTGCCCCCCAGGCGATCAGCGATGAGGCTGCGCAGTTGCTCACCGGAGTAGGGAGACAGGAAGTAGGCGGCGGCTACGCCCGCACCCGCTCCGAGCAGCAGCCCCTTGAGCAGCGCCATACCGCTGCTGGCGCGATGCTCTGCCTTGAGCTGGGCCTCCGCGAGGGCCTGCCGTGCGGCATCATCGGCCACGGCCTGCACAGCATCGGCCATACTCTGGGCCGCCTCGCTGACAGAAGCCTGGGCCGCGAAGTTGCGCGCGCCAGCCGCGCCCGCCTCGGTGGCGATGCGGGCCGCGACCGCATCCGCAATGAGGGTCAAGTCGCTCTCATTTAACCCGACGGAACTGCCAAGCGGCTCCACGGGGCGAGCGGCGACGGTAGCCTTGACGCGGGCAGCGACCGAATCGGCCAGCGAAGCCATCTGCTCGGCCGTCAGGTCGGGGGGCGCAGCCTTCTTCTCAGCCAGTGACGGTGTTACCCTGGCCGCGATGACGGCGGCGATGGCCGCCAACTGCTCATCGCTCAGCCTGGCAGCGACCGGCTCGCTCGCCGCCTGGACGCGGTTGTCCACCGCGTCGACAATGGCCGACAAATCCTCGGCGGTCAAGCCTGT
>CAZJJF010000152.1:0-8728 GCA_964546245.1 uncultured Anaerolineales bacterium | reverse complement strand
GGCGGCGGTCTCGTCGCAACTGGTCTCAATCGCTAGAATCCGTCGCATCCTCGTCCCTCTTTACCGCACGCCGTGGCCGTCGCGCCATCAGTTGAATGAACAGCGCCATTGCCATGAGACGCCCAATCGCCGATAGGACAAACATCAGTCGATACCCTAACAGGCTCACCAGGGACGCGCCGATCAGCGGGCCGACGAACGCGGCGAAGAACACCGCCGTCTGGTACAGGGCCACGTAGCGCTCGCGGCCGCGGTCGGGGGTCATCGACAGGAGCAGATTGAACTGGGCTAGAGTATAGCCTGCCCACACGAAACCGCCAATGCTGTTGATGATGCCGACCTGCCACGGCTCCTGGATGACCGCCCAGATCAGGGGCAGGATCGGGATGATCAGGCCGCTGATGCGGAAGATGCCCATGTCGCCCAGCCGAGCATAGCGCCGGCCCCACCAACGCTGGCCGACGAGGGCGGAGATGCTATTGATAGCCGTCGTGACGCCGATGATGCCGGCCGTTGCGCCCAGGTCCGTGACCAGGAAGACATTGAAGTAGGGGGCAGCAATCTGGAGCGACAGATTCCAGACGAGGGCGACGGCGGTAAACACCACAAAGGGGTGGTCGCGGAGAATCTCGCTCACGCCCGGCCCCTTCTCGGCGGGCGTGGCGGCCTCGGTCTTCTCCGGCTCTGGAATGGCGGCGAAATAGGCCAGACCAATCATGCCCGCGACGAAGGCCAGGGCGAAGCCCACCTGATAGCCGCCAGGGTTGCCCAGAATCTGGATGAGATAGCCGACGATGGGAACGGTGACGAAGGTCACCACGCCGATGGCGAAGTTGCGCGCCGAGAAGTAGCGCCCGCGCAGCCTCTTAGGCACGAGTTGAGCAGTGAAGGAAGTCCAGGCCGGATTGGAGAAGTTCAGGAAGAAGGTTCGCAGGCCGAACAACAGCATCAGCGCGTAGATAGCCGCCTGGCCCTGCGCGAAGACGGGGACGAGCGCGATAGCGAGCAGGGCGCCCCGCCCGCCGAGGCCCGCCGACAGGATGACCAGCTGCTTGCGGTGGCCCCACCACTCGCCAAGGCGCGCGCCCGGCATGAGAGCCGCCGCGCCGAGCAGATTCTGGAACGAGGTCAGCTGGCCGACCTGGGTACTGGTAGCCCCCAGGGCCAGGGCGTAGAGCGACGTATAGGATAGGACGATGGACTCGGCGATGTTAGTGTAGACGCCATCCCACCAGAACAGGGTGAGTTGACGATGAAGCCGCGAGTAGTGAATACCACCAGGAATCAGCCAGCGAAGGATGCGCTGCCGCATGGGAGACTGCCACCCTGTAAAAATAGTGGCCCAGGCGCACATCCCTGGACCGTCGGCGAATTATAGGGTTGGCCATAGGCGAGGGCAAGAATTCGTGGCCCTCGCTCACCTGCTGCGGGCCGGGAAACTCTGCCCCTACGGGGACCGCGCGAGACGCCGCAGCCTGTCGACGCTGCCGATGGGCACGCCCGGCGTGCCGAGGGCCGCGCTAAGTTGGGGGCTGTGGAAGTCGCTGCCGCCGGCCGGGACGAGACCATAGCGGCCGGCCAGGGCAACCAGGCGGCGGATGGTGTCCGGGGTATACGAGCCGTAGTAGGCGTCGATGCCCGCCAGGCCCACGTTGCGCAGCCGGGGCAGCAAGTCTTCGAGGTGGAAAGGGTCGAGGTGCTGCGCGCCGGCGGGGATAGGGTGGGCCATGACTGGCACGCCGCCGTGGTCGCGAATGAACTGCACGGCCTCGACGGCTGTGAAGCGAGGGCGCGGCACGTAGGCGGGCCGCCCGTGGCCGATGTAGACGTCAAAGGCTTCGCCGACCGAGCGCACGTAGCCCGCCTCCACCAGGGCCTGCGCCACGTGGGGCCGCCCGACGCTTCCTTGCGCCAGCTCGCGCACCCGCTCCCAACTCACCGGCACCCCCAAGCGATTAAGGGTCTCGACCATCCGGCGACCACGGTGGACGCGAGCATCGCGCATCTCAGCGATACGCGCCTGAAACGGCCCTGGCGTGGTGGGAATCCAGTAGCCGAGGATGTCCAGGCTGCCCGCCTCATGCTCGGTGTTGATCTCGATACCGGGAATGACTTCGATGCCAACGCGCCGCCCCGCTTCCAGGGCCTCGGCAACGCCGTCGGTCGTATCATGGTCGGTGAGCGCCAGGACAGTCACGCCCGCCTCGGCGGCGCGCTCAACCACCTCGCCAGGCGAGAACAGGCCGTCCGAAGCGGTGCTATGGGTGTGCAGGTCAGCGATAGGCATAAGCAGGGCGGGAGCGGGCGATAATGGCATCGCAGTCGACGCCAGACGGCAGGCAGCCAAAGGTGAGGCCGCCATCGTCGGCCAGGCGACCGGCAATGAAGCCGTCGGCGACAGCAGGCGGCGCGTGGCGCACCAGCAGCGACGCCTGCAAGGTCAGGGCCAACGCCTCGGTAAGCCGCCGCGCCCCCGACTCGTCGGCGGCGCGCAGCTCAGCCTCCAGGCGCGACAGGGTGCGGTCGAGGCGGGCATCCGCCCCCTGAGCGAGGCGCACCTCGGCCAGGTAGACATCGAGGGCATCGGCATCGTGGCGCAGGGCGCGCAGCACGTCCAGGCACTGGATGTTGCCGGAGCCTTCCCAGATGGAGTTGACAGGCGCATCGCGGTACAGGCGCGGCAGCACGCACTCCTCGACGTAGCCGCTCCCGCCCAGGCACTCCATCGCTTCCAGGGTGACGACAGGGGCGCGCCTGGTGATCCAGTATTTGCCGACCGCCGTGGCGAGACGGGTAAAGGCACGCGCCGCCGGATCGTGGGCCGCCTCGTCGAAGCCGCGCGCCAGGCGGAAGGCGAGGGCCGTGGCGGCCTCCGACTCCAGGCACAGATCGGCCAGAACGTTCTTCATCAGCGGCTGGTCGATGAGCAGCCGCCCGAAGGCCGCGCGGTGCGCGGCGTGGTGAGTCGCCTCCGCCACGGCGCGGCGCAGTGTCGCCGCCGACCCCCACGCGCAGTCGAGCCGCGTATGGCGCACCATCTCGATGATAGTCGCCACGCCGCGCCCCTCCTCACCGACCATGCGCGCCCACGCTCCTTCGAAGCGCACCTCGCTTGAGGCATTGGAGCGGTTGCCGAGCTTGTCCTTGAGACGGTCGATGTAGATTACGTTGCGCTGGCCGTCGGGCGTCCAGCGCGGCAAGAGGAAGCACGATAGGCCGCCGGGCGCCTGCGCCAGCGCCAGGAAGGCGTCGTTCATGGGGGCGGAGCAGAACCATTTGTGGCCGTGGAGGGTGTACTCCCCGCCGGGGCCCCCACCGCCGATCGGCACGGCGCGGGTGGTGTTGGCGCGCACGTCGCTGCCGCCCTGGCGTTCGGTCATTGCCATGCCGAACAGCGCGCCTCGCTTCTGATCGACGGGCAGGCTACGCGAGTCGTAGGCGGTAGACAGGGCACGCGGCTCCCACTCGGCGGCCACATCGGGTTGCAGGCGCAACGACGGCACAACGGCGAAGGTCATCGTGAGCGGGCAACTCGTGCCCTCGTCGATCTGGTGATGCAGGAAGGCCAGCGCCGCCCGCGCTACGTGGGCGCCGGGCTGTGTCGACGTCCAGGGCAGTGAGTGAACCTCAGCCTCAACACCGAGGCGCATCAGCTCATGATAGGCAGGGTGATATTCGACCTCGTCGATACGGTGGCCATAGCGGTCGTGGGTGTAGAGCGTAGGCGTATGGCGGTTCGCCAGGTCGCCCAGGCGCAGCGTCTCAGATCGACCAAGCAGCGCGCCGTAGGCATGGGCGCGCTCGTGAATCCACCCGCCCCCCTCACGCGCGACGGCCTCGCGCAGAGCGGTGTCGTCGGCGAACAGATTGGTGTCCTCGAGCGGCGGCGGTTGATTGAAGATGGCGTCGTGGGAAGCTGTGACGGTTGACGTGGTCATTGTCGATGCCTTAGGCGCAGGACCAAAGACGAAGGACCAAGGACCAAGGAGGCATCTTTCATGAGAGTTGTGCTATTGGTCCTTCGTCTTTGGTCCTTCGTCGATGACATGCCCATACAGGAAGTAGTTGGGCGTGCTGGTAACGTGGGCGTCCCAACCGAGATCGCCCAGTTGGGACTGGAGGTCGGCCGGGTCGTAGAAGACCTTGTAGATCTCGAAGAAGCGGCCGTCGTTGAGGCGGCGCGGGGCGATAATATCGCCCTCGGTCGCGAAGGGCACGTCAGCGGCGCGGGAGGTTTCGGCGCGGCGCGAGTCGATAAAGAAGACCCGCCCGCCAGGGGCCAGCGCCGCGCGCACCAACGCCCAGAAAGGCGCAAAGCGGGCAGGCGGCACGTGGCTCAGCCAAAAGCTAAAGAAGGCGACGTCGTATCGGCCGTCCGGCTGCCAGGCGAAGATGTCGGCCTCGACGTGGCGCACCGGCGCGCTGCCGACACGAGCGCGGTTGATGGCAAGGGTCTCCGGCGAGGCGTCGACGGCTGTCACCTCGTCGGCATAGCGTAGCAGCTCCGCCGTCCACCAGCCCGTTCCGGCCGCCAGTTCCAGAACGCGACCCTTTGGGCTGAAGGCCGCCAGAGCGTGGCGTACCTCGTCAACCTCGGCCCGCCATCGGGCGTTCCACTCTTCACCGTGGTCGTAGCGCCCGCGCCGCTCGAACCACTCGTCGTACTCATCGGCGCGGGCACGATAGTAGGCCTTCTGTTGTTCGAGGCGTTCCTGCTCGGTCGTCACGATGCCTGGGCCTCCCCCTGCTGCCCGGCGTAGGGCGCACGCGCGCTGAGGGCCTGGACCTGGCGCTCGGCGTGGTAGGAGCTACGCACCAGCGGCCCAGACTCGACCCAGCGGAAGCCCATCTCCACAGCCGCCTGGCGCAGCTCCTCGAACTCGTCGGGGCTGTAATAGCGGATGACAGGCAGGTGACGGCGCGATGGGCGCAGGTACTGGCCGACGGTGAGGATATCCACATCCTGAGCGCGCAGGTCGGCGAACACCTGCAATAGCTCGTCCTTCTCCTCGCCCAGTCCCACCATCAGGCCCGACTTGGTCAGCGCCGTGGGGTCAAGCTCCTTAGCGCGGCGCAGGACCATCAAGCTCTGCTGGTAGTCGGCCTGGGGGCGGACGGTCAGGTAGAGGCGCGGCACGGTCTCGGTGTTGTGGTTGAGAATCTCCGGCGCGGCATCCATGACCGTCTTGAGGGCGACTGGGTCGCCGCGAAAGTCGGGAATGAGCACCTCGATGGAGCAGCCGGGAACCAGCTGGCGCGTGCGGCGGATGAGGCGAGCAAAGACGGACGCGCCGCCGTCGGGCAACTCGTCGCGGTTGACGGAGGTAACGACGGCGTGCTTGAGATCCATGTGCTGGATGGCGCGGGCGACGCGCTCCGGCTCCATCAGGTCGAGGACCTCGGGGCGGCCGGTCTTGATATTGCAAAAGCCGCAGGAGCGGGTACACGTGTCGCCCAAGATGAGGAAGGTTGCCGTGCCTGCCCCCCAGCAGTCGCCGATGTTGGGGCAGCCCGCCTCCTCGCAGACCGTGTGCAGGCCCAGGCCACGCATCGTGCCCTTGATACCCGCGTAGCTTTCGCCCCACGGCGGCGGAACCTTGAGCCACTCCGGCCGCCGCGTGTGCAGCGGGATGGCCTCGCGGTCGATGAACGTGCTCTTGACAGCTTTCACGCGCTCAGTCATGCGGACCTCGTTTGTCTACCCCAATGCTGGTTCATTCCGAGCGGACCGAGGACGAAGGTCCAAAGACGAATAGCTCCTGTTGGTCCTCGGTCTTTCGTCATTGGTCCATTATCGATCATGTCGCTTCCCCGAAAGGTTGCCACTCTCTCAGCAGGTCCACCAACAACCGCACCCCGTAGCCCGTTGCGCCCTGAGGGCCGAGGGGATTGGGGGCGGTGTGATAGGTCATGGATGCTACGTCGAGATGCGCCCACGGGATACCCGCGTCGACGAACTCCTGGATGAAGATAGCGCCGACGCTGGCCCCCGCCGGCGCGGGTGTCGTGCCCGCCGAGTTTTTGAGGTCAGCCACGTCCGAGTCCAGGACATCGCGAAACTCGCGGTACAGGGGCAGCCGCCATACCCGCTCGTAGCTGTGGTCGCCGGCCGTTTTCAGCCGCTCGGCCAGGGCATCGTCGTTGCTGAACAGGCCCGCCGCGGCGCGACCCAGAGCCATGAATACGGCGCCGGTAAGCGTCGCCAGGTCAATCATGGCCTGGGGGCGGGGCGTCAGCGTCTGCGCGTAGACCAGGGCGTCGGCCAGGACCAGGCGACCCTCGGCGTCGGTGCTGATAATCTCAATCGTCTTACCGTTCATTGCCTTGAGCACATCGGCCGGCTTGATGGCGCTGCCGCTGGGCATGTTCTCGGTGGCGGCGATGATGCCCACGACGCGCAACGGCAAGGCCAGATCGGCAACCGCCTGCATCGCGCCGAGCACCGCCGCGCCGCCCGCCATGTCGCCCTTCATCAATTCCATGCGCAGGGCCGGCTTGATGGAGATGCCGCCCGTATCAAAGGTGATACCCTTGCCAACCAGGACAACCGGCGCTTCATCCTGGGGGCCATAGTCCAGGACAATGAGCTTGGGCGGCTCAATGCTACCCTGGGCCACGCCCAGGAGCGCGCCCATGCCCAGAGTCTGCATCTCGTCGCGGTCAAGGATTTTGAGGCGCAGGCTCGGCCGCGTGGCGGCAATAGCCTGGGCCGCCTCGGCGAAGGCGGTCGGGGTCAGGAAGTTGGGCGGCTGGTTGACCAGGTCACGAGCGCGATTGACACCCGCTGCCACGGCCTCCCCCATTCGGACCCCCGCCCGAACCGCCTCCAGTTTCATGTCATCCAGCTCGACCAGGGTCAGCCGTCCCAGTTCAGGCGCAGGCGTACTCCCCGATTTGTAGTTGTCGAAGCGGTACATACCCAGGAGCGTCCCTTCAATCACGGCGGACGCTGCCTCGACGGGGTCCATCTGGCCCGCCCCGGCGCCGTGGACTACCGACGCGATGTGCCGCAGGCCCAATTCCTGGGCCTTCTTGGCAGCCGCCGCAGCGGCGCGCCGCACGCAATCGAGGGTGAAGTCTTCCTGCTTGCCAATGCCGACCAGGAGCACGCGAGGCGCGGCGATCTTGCCGCCGCTGTAGAACAGCATGCACTCGCCGACCTTGCCCTTGAAGTCGCCACTATCCAGAGCGGCCTTGATGACGCCATCCAGCGCGCGATCCACGGCGCCGGTTGCGCCACCCAACCGATGCACATCCTGGAACACATTGACCACCACGGCGTCGGTGGCGGTCTTCTCGAGCGAGCCTTGTTGCACCTCAACGCGCATGTCAACCTCGACTGGTTAGGATTCGGGTAGAGTAGGTTGGGGTAGAGTATAGGGCCAATGGGAGAAATGCTCAAGGTGCGGCGGGGCTGCCTTCGATCCAGTATTCGCCGCCCTCCCAGACTTCCTTCTTCCACACCGGCACGATTGCCTTGAGGCGGTCGATGGCGTAATGGCAGGCAGCGAAGGCATCGGCGCGGTGCGGCGTCGCGACAGCGATAATGACACTGGCCTCGCCAATTTCCAGCCGCCCCAGGCGATGAGCCATAGCGACCCGCGCCCCCGGCCAGCGCCCGCGCACCTCCTCGCCAATCTGGGCCATGACCTTCTCAGCCATCGACGGGTGGCCCTCGTATTCGAGATAGTGGACCGACTTGCCGAGGTTGTTGTCGCGAACGATGCCGGTGAAAGTGACGACCGCCCCCGCGCCAGGGTCGGCCACGGCGGCCTCTACCTCGACCACGCTCAAGGGTTCATCGGTGATGAGGAACATGGTAAGCACCTCCAGCGGCAGGCTCATGCCG
Organism: uncultured Anaerolineales bacterium; assembly: GCA_964546245.1. Lineage (GTDB taxonomy): Bacteria > Chloroflexota > Anaerolineae > Epilineales > JAHCIE01 > JAHCIE01. Next base: position 879 of record CAZJJF010000152.1, on the reverse strand, counting down.
TCCCAGGCACTCGCACGAGCAGTCCGGCGCAGTCAGCGAACATATCGTCGGGCCACAGCGAAGGCCGTTGCGTCGATAGTTGGCTGAGACGCCTGCCTATCGTTCAGAACGGCTGGGGTGGATGAAAGCTGTCAGCGTCCCCCGCTGACGGGCGGCAAGTAGGCGACCAGGTCGCCCGGCTGGACGACCGTATCGAGGGTCGCGTAGGCATCGTTGACGGCAGCGACAGGGCGCGGTGTGCGCAGCTTGGGATACTTGGCCTGAAGCTGCTGCCACACGTCGAGAACGGTCGCCCCTTCGGCCACGTCGAAAGGAATCTGGCGCGCGCCCACGGCCTCGCGGTAGGCGGCAAATAGCTGAACCTGCACAGTGATCATCGGCGGCATTCCTGTCACGGTGTGATGAGGGTCTCGAGGGTAGGCGGACGCAACCAGGGCAGGCCTTCAAGTATCTCGACGACCATGTCGTAGCGGCGGAAGGGTGGGATAATGTACGCGCCATTCACATGCTCGTGGACGGCGTCAAGAAACTCCTGGCTCAGCTTCACGCCCTCGGCGCGGCCGCCGCCCTCGCCCGCGTCGCGCATGCGAGCGCGTACAGCATCGGGAATGACGATGCCCGGGACCTCGTTGTGGAGAAACTCGGCGTTGCGGGCATTGTACAGGGGCATGACGCCCACCAGGAGCGGGCGCGGGAACGCGCCGAGGCGGCGCTGGACGCGGAAGAAGGTCTCCGGGTCATAGACCGGCTGGGTTAGAATGAAGTCGGCCCCGGCCGCGATCTTCTTGTCCAGCACCTTGAGTTCCTTATCCAGGTTGTCCGCGCCCAGGTTGAAGGCGCAGCCAACGAAGAAGGAGGTGCGGCTGCCCAGGGGCTTGC
>CAZJJF010000151.1:6998-8740 GCA_964546245.1 uncultured Anaerolineales bacterium | reverse complement strand
CGAAGCGGCGCTGGCCCCCGACGCCAGCTGGGGGCTGGCCCAGTTGCTCGACCGGCCTCAGGACCGCTACCGAGCCTCGTACGTCAAGCGCGACACCGTGAGCGGCCGGGCCACCGACGTGGTCGACCTGGTGCCGACGACCGGCAGCGTGTCGTTTGCGCGAGCCACGCTCTGGATCGGGGTCGACGACGCCCTGCCCCGCCGGATCGAACTCGAGGAAGCCCCGGGCGCCCGACGGATCGTGGCGCTGAGCCGGCTCCGTCCCAACGCCCCGACCCCGCGGTCCACGTTCACCTTCACGGTCCCGCCCGGCGTCCGGGTAGTGGCCGATCCGGCCGGCTGACCGCCTAACGTTTCTCCCGGTCGGCCAGCAGGTCGGCCATCGCCGCGATCCGTTCGGGGTCGAGGTGGTGACGCCGGGCCAGCGCCAGAGCCCGCCGCCCCAACTCCCGATACAGCGCCCGATCGCTCAGGCCCAGCGCGCCCAGGTGCGCCTTGATCGTCGCCAGATCGCGGGGCGACAGGTCGGCGTGCTCGGGGCGCGGCTCGCAGATGGTGATGAAGGGCGACGTCTCGGTCAGGCCGTAGACCTGGGTCAACTCCCAGCCCAGCTCACCCTCGATGCGCTCGATGGTGGCGGCGGCCGGCGGCGCGCCGGCCGTGAACAGGCGCACGCCGCGCGGGGCGTCGCCTCGTACCTCCTCCGTCGCGTTGGCGATGCCGATGAGGACGGTCGGGGCGGCGCAGAACATGGTGATGGCCTCGCCGCTGATAAGCTCAAAGATGGCGCGCGGCTCAACCTTGCGCAGGCAGACGTGGCACGCCCCGCGCGCCGTGACGATCCACACGAAGGTCCAGCCGTTGGCGTGGAACATGGGCAGCGTCCACAGGTAGCGGTCGCCGGGACTCATGGGGTGGTGGGCCAGCGGTCCCAGGACGTTGAGGTAGGCGTTGCGGTGGGTGATCATGACGCCCTTGGGACGGGCCGTCGTGCCGCTGGTGTAGTTGATGGCGATGAGGTCGCCCTCGGCGATGGGCGGCCGCTCGAAGTCAGGCGCGGTGGCGGCGATGGCGGTCTCGTAGTCGAGCCAGCCGTCCCGCTGACCCTCAAAGGCGACGAAATGCTCGACGTGGGGCAGCTGGTCGCGGATGCTGTCCACGGCGTCCAGGTAGTCGCTGTGGGCGCATACGACCCGCGAGCCGCTGTGGTTGATGATGTAGGCGAAGTCGTCGGGGATGAGGCGGTAGTTGATGGGCACGACCACCGCGCCGACCTGGGGCACGGCGTAGAAGGCTTCGAGCCGGGCGTGGGTGTTGGGCGCGATGGTCGCCACCCGGTCGCCAGGCCTGACACCCAGTTTCTGCAAGGCGGCCGACCAGCGGTCGCAGCGATCGAGGAACGCGCGGTAGGTGTAGCGCAGGTCGCCATCGACGACGGCCTCGCGGTCGGGATACAGGCGGCGGGCGCGGCGGGCGAACTCCAGGGGGGTCAGGGGGATTTCCATCGGTGCGCCTCCTCGGTTCAGCGGTGAAGCAAAGCCGGGCCAGGATGTGACCAATGGTATACCAAAGCTGCGGGGAGGCAAGCAGCCCGGCGGGCAGCCTACGATGCGTCAGGTGATGGACGCCCCACTGTCATGTCGAGCGCAGCGGCAGTCGAGGCGCACCCAGCCGCGCGCCTGCTTCAGCCACCCGACGCGAGTAAAGAGCGCTATACGTTCTTGACGAAAGGGCCTGGCAGG
>CAZJJF010000151.1:1967-6898 GCA_964546245.1 uncultured Anaerolineales bacterium | reverse complement strand
GCCACCCGACGCGAGTAAAGAGCGCTATACGTTCTTGACGAAAGGGCCTGGCAGGAGTATGATACTCGCCGACCTTGCTCGCCCGTGGCAGGTTGCGCCTCAGTCGCGCCAGGGACGGTGTGTCATGGCCTCGAATCCACGCCTCAACTCGCTGCTTTGGACGAAGCTGAACCGCCCGCGCGGCTTCGCCGATCTGGTAGAGCGTCCCCAACTTCTGGCCCGCCTGAACCAGGCTCTTACCGTTCCGCTGACGCTCATCATCGCGCCGGCCGGCTTCGGCAAGACGACCCTTCTCAACCAATGGCTGGACCAGCTGGAATGGGCAGACGGTTCTGCCCCTCGGATAGCCTGGCTCTCGGCCGGCGAGCACGACGGCGACCTGACCGTGTTCCTGGGCTATCTTATCGCCGCTCTACGTGGCATCTTCCCCGACGCCTGCCACAAGACAATGAACATGCTCGACGCGCTGCCCCCCCCCACGCATGAGGCGCTGGTGGCAACGCTGATCAACGAGTTGGACATGCTGGGCCATGACCCCGCCACGGGCGAGCTAAATCCCTACATTCTTGTCCTGGACGACTACGATACGATACACGACGCGGCAATCGACGACCTGATGACGGAACTGCTGCGCCACCCGCCGTCGACCATGCATCTCGTCATTACCTCGCGCCGCGATCCTGGCCTGCCCATCAGCCGCCTGCGCGCGCGCCATCAGTTGGTGGAAGTGCGCAGTAAGGACCTGCGTTTTGACGCGGCGGAGGTGGGCGCCTTCGTGGCGCAACGGCTGCCTCGCGCCCTGACCGCCGCCGAGCTGGACATCCTGACCGAGCAGACCGAAGGCTGGGTGACCGCCCTGCATCTGGCGACGCTTTACCTGCGAGAAACGGCGGAGCCTGCCCAGGGGGTAGCCGACCTCCAGGTAAACCCACGTTACGTGATGGACTATCTGGCGGACGAGGTGCTGGCCCAACAGCTACCCAGCATGCAAGAGTGCCTGATCAAGACGTCCATCCTGGATCGGTTCTGCGCGTCGCTCTGCGAGGCTGTATGCGTCGAGACCGTCGGGAAGGGCAACCAGTTCATCGCGCGTCTGGAAGCGTCGAATCTGTTCCTTGTCAGCCTCGACGGCGTCGGCGTCTGGTTTCGCTACCATAATCTGTTCCAGGATGTCTTGCGGCGGCAGTTGGCGCAGCGCTATAGCGCGGCGGAGATCGCCACGCTGCACTGTCGAGCCAGCGCGTGGCTCGCGAGTCAGGGGCTGATCGAGGAGGCCTTGCGACACGCGCTGGCCGCCAACGACATCGATGGCGCCTTGAGCCTGCTGGCCCGTTATCGGTACGAGATCATGAACCAGGAAGACTGGGCGCGACTGACCCGCTGGCTAGCCATGTTCCCGGCCGAGGCGCAGGATCATCCGGAGTGGCTTATGGCGGAGGCCGTGCTGACCTGGTCGCGCCGCGCCGACATCCTCCGCATTGCGGCGCTCGTGGATCGGGCGGAGGCGCGCCTGCCTCAGATGACGCTGCCGCCCGATAACTGCCGCCGGCTCGAGGGCGAGATGGCGGCGATGCGGGCAGGAGTCATCTACAGCGCTGAGGGGGATGCCGACGCAACCCTCACCTACGGGGAGCGCGCCCTGGAGCTCCTGCCCGTGGAGGCCTACACGACGCGCTCGATAGCCTATACCCACGTGGCGGCCGCGCGCCTGATGCGTGGCGAGGCCGAGCTAGGCCACAGCCGCCTGGGCGAGGGCGTGCAGGAAGAGTTGGCGGCCAGCGGTGCGCCGCGCCTGCGTGTCTACCTCACGGCCTGTTTCCTGTTGTGGATGGCCGGCCGGCTGGACGCTATCCTCGCGCGGGTGGATCAGGCGCAGGCGCTGGTGGTGGACAGCGGGCGGCGAGAAAGCGTCGGCTGGATTCACTACTTCCGCGCCTGCATCGCCTATCAGCGCAACGACCTGATCACCGCCGAGCACGAGGCCCGCGCGGTCACCGAAGACCCCCTCGCCGGCAGCAGCGCCATTGCCACCGCCCACGCGGCGGCCGTGCTGGCCTACACTTACCAGGCCCAGGGTCGGCCGGCCCTGGCGCGGGCGGCGGTGACAGGTGTCTTGATGCCGGCGCGCCGCCAGCGCAGCGGCAACTTCGTGCGCCTGCTGGAGGCGCTGGAGGCGGAGATAGCGATACGCCAGGGCGACCTGACCACGGCCCGCCAGTGGGCCGCCAGGTTCCAGGCGCCGCCCCTGCGCCCCATCCCCCTGTTCTATGCCCCCCAGTTGACGCTGCCGCGACTGCTCATCGCCCAGAACACACCGGACAGCCGCCGCCAGGCGGGTGAGCTGCTGGCCGAAATGCGCCACTATACCGTTGCAACCCACAACCGCCGCGCCCTTATCGAGACGCTGGCGCTGCAAGTCGCGCTGCACGACGCCAAGGGCGACACCCGTGCCGCGCTGGCCGCGCTGACTGAGGCGCTCACTCTGGCCGAGCCGGGGCGGTTCATCCGCCCCTTCGTCGACGCGGCCCCTCGCCTGGCGGATCTGCTTGCCCGCGTGCCACAGGGCGTGGTAGCCGCCGATTACCTCGATCAGTTGCGCCAGGCTTTCGCCCTTCCCCCGCAGGCCCCGGCCCTTCTGCCAGCCATCGAACTGGTGGAGCCGCTGACCGACCGCGAGATTGACGTACTGACGCTGCTCGGCCAGCGACAGAGCAACAAAGAGATTGCCCACATGCTGGTCATTTCTCCCGCGACGGTCAAGCGTCATACTGTCAATATCTATCAGAAGCTCCAGGTCAACAGTCGGCGCGAGGCGGTGGCGAAGGCGTCCGCGCTGGGTATTCTTCCTCCCTTCTAGCCGTTCAGCACGGCAATATACACCCTACCTACACCTCTATGGGGCTACCGCCGGCCGCGGCGGTGCGGTATACTACCCCCACGGCGCTTCCTCTCCGCCATGACTGACATGGGTGGCACTGGACTGGCGCCGATTTCTACCCTTAAGGCAGGTGGCGCCATGGCCAGCCAGGCTCAGCTACGCTGTTTCGACGCACCCGGCCTCTACCTCATCCTCGTCCAGGGCGCTCTCCGCGAGGGCGCGCCCTATCTGCACGACCTCTCAATCACAGCGCAGTACAGTGAGCAGGGGGCGCCAGTCACGGTGCTGAGTGGCAAGCTCATCGATCAGGCTGCGCTCATAAGCGTCCTGACGGCCCTCTATGATCGTGGCTTCACTGTCCTGGCAGTGAACCGTGTCGCCGGGGCGTAGGCTCGCGTCGGTCTCATCTAATAGGGAGGAATGATGTCAGCGGCTACGGTCCCTGGCAAGGCTGCGGCGGCCTCGAGCGCCGCAGCGCCCGCCGAGGTCATCCCTGACAAGGCGAAAATGGTCCTTGCGACCCTCATTATCGTGGCGGCAGTGGCCAATCTGCCCCTGGCCATGGCCAACGTCGCTCTACCCTCCATCGGCGCGTATTTCGACGCCTCGCAAACCCAGCTCAATATGGTGGCCGTGGCCTACTCCCTGGGCCTGGCCTGCTCGGTGCTGTGGCTCGGCGCGCTGGGCGACCGCTACGGCCGCAAGCAGCTGGCGGTTCTCGGTGTCGTGCTGGCGATGCCCGCCGCCCTTATCTGCGGCTTTGCGCCGACGATTCAGGTGCTGATCGTCGGGCGTCTCTTCGGCGGCTTCGCCGCCGGCATGGCCTACCCGACGACCCTGGCTCTCATCGCCGCACTGTGGGGACCTGGCCCAGCCCGTACCCGTTCCATTGCCCTATGGGCAGCCATCGGTGGCGCTATCTCCGCCTGTGGCCCGTTGCTATCGGGGGTGCTGCTGACGCGCTTCCCCTGGAACTCGGTCTTCTTTGTGGTGCTGCCGGTGGCGGTGGTGGCGCTGTTCATGGCGCTACGCTACCTGCCCTCCCACGTCAACGAGGAGACCGAGCCGGTCGATAACCTCGGCGGCATCCTGTCCCTCATCCTGGTTGGTTCCTTCATCCTGGCTATCAACTTTGCCCCCGTGGCGAGCATGCGGCAGGCGGTGCTGGTCCTATCGGGCGTCGCGCTGATTGCCCTCGTCCTGTTCGTCATGCGCCAGCGGCGAGCCGCGAACCCCCTGTACGACTTGAAGATCGCCGCGCGCCCTACCTTCTGGGTAGCGGCGGTGGGCGGCATCATCGTCTTTGGATCCTTGATGGGGGCCATGTTCATCGGCCAGCAATTCCTCCAGGATGTGCTGAGCTACTCGACGGTCCAGGCGGGCTTTGCCATCCTGCCCGCCGCGATCTTCATGATTCTGGTCGCGCCCCGCTCGGCCACGCTCGTCGAGGCGCGCGGGGCGCGCCTCACGCTGCTCCTGGGCTACATCTTCGTCCTGCTTGGCTTCGTGTGCATGCTACTGATGTGGAACGAAGGCATTCCCTACTGGCCCGTGGCCATCGGCTACGCCCTGGTCGGTATCGGCGTCGGCCTGGCGGGCACGCCCGCCTCGCGCTCGCTGACGGCATCGGTGCCGGTGACGCGGGTAGGCATGGCGTCGGGCACAGCCGACTTGCAGCGCGACCTGGGCGGCGCGCTGATGCAGTCCATCTTCGGCGCGCTGCTGGCAGCTGGCTACGCGGCGGCCATGACAGCGGCCCTGGCGGCCACAGGCGATAGTTCCCAGGCCCCCGCCACGGTGACTAACGACCTGACCATGTCCTATGCGGGGGCTCAGGCAGTCGCGGCCGAATATCCTCAATACGCCACGCAGATCGCGGCCGCGGCGAAGGAGTCGTTCCTGGCCGGCGACCAGTATGCCTACATGGCGGGCATTCTCGCCGTGCTGCTGGGTATGGCGCTGGTGTTCTTCTTCTTCCCCAAGCACGACAAGGAGAAGGAGTTGCTGATGCAGTATCAGACCCAGGACATGGCCGCGATGCAGAAGGCGGCGG
>CAZJJF010000151.1:0-1867 GCA_964546245.1 uncultured Anaerolineales bacterium | reverse complement strand
GAGTTGCTGATGCAGTATCAGACCCAGGACATGGCCGCGATGCAGAAGGCGGCGGAGACGGCGGTGGCCGCGACGGTCGCCGCCCCGCCCAAGCCGTGAGGCGGCGCGGCCTCTCGCTGCCAGCAAGGTAGGGTCGATGCCGCCTGAAGCCGGTCTGGCCATCTTCGCGCTGCTGCTGGCGCTGTACGGCAGCGTCGGCCTACTGCTGGGCCGCTGGTCCATCACCATGCCGATGGTGTGTGTGGTCATCGGCGCGGCGTTGGGCGCGTATGGCCTGGGGGCGCTGTCCATCTCACCCGAGGCCGAGGCGGTCAAGCGCCTGACCGAGGCGACGCTGGCGATCCTGCTCTTCGCCGACGCCTCGACGCTGAACTTTAATGTCCTGAGACACGATGCCGCCCTACCCGCGCGGTTACTGGGTATCGGCCTGCCACTGACCATCGCGCTGGGCGCGCTCGTCGCCTTCGCGCTGTTCCCGTCACAGGGGTGGAGCTTCGCGCTGCTGGTAGCCGCCATCCTTGCCCCCACCGATGCGGCCCTCGGCCTGCCGATCTTCACCAACCCGAAGGTGCCGGTTCGCATCCGCCGCGCCCTGAACGTCGAGAGCGGCCTCAACGACGGCATCGCCACGCCCTTCGTGAGCCTGTTCCTGGCCCTTGCCATCGCCGAGGCGGACGCCAGTCAGCGCGGTTGGCTGGTGAACGCGATCGAGGAGCTTGCCATCGCCGTCGGGGTGGGTATCGCGGTCGGCTTCGTCGGTGGGCGGTTCCTGACCTTCGCCCAGGGCCGGGGGTGGACCCAGGGCGTGCCCCTCCAGATGGCTGCGTTGGCGCTGGCCTTCGGCGCGTACCTCGGCTCCATCGCCGTGGGCGGCAACGGTTTCGTCGCCGCCTTCGTCGGTGGCATGGCCTTTGGCGTCGGTAGTCGCGGCCAGCTCGCGGCGGCGACCGAGTATAGCGAAAGCACCGGGAATCTGCTATCGCTCCTGGTGTGGTCGATCTTCGGCGCGGTGTTCGTCGTGCCCATTGCTTTGCAGGGGGCTGACCCCCGTGCTATTCTTTACGCGCTGCTCAGCCTGACGGTGGTGCGCATGCTACCGGTGTGGGTCGCTATGGCGGGCAAGCGGCTGCGCCCCGATACTCGGCTGCTGATGGGCTGGTTTGGCCCGCGCGGGCTGGCCTCGGTGGTGTTCGGCCTGCTGGCGTTCGATACCCTCGGCCCACTCCGCCCCGAGACGCAGGCGCTGGTGTCGGCCGTGACGTGGACGATTCTGCTGAGCGTCATCGCCCACGGCCTGTCGGCGCAGCCCCTGGCCGCCTGGTACGCCAGACGGCTGGCCGCCACGGGCGGCGACCTGCCCGAACTGGAAGACGTGCCAGAGCCGCCGACGCGCAAGCGTGCGCTGCTGGGCGTGACACCCCATCACTGACAGCGACGGTTTGAGTGCATGCCATTGTCAACCCAAGAAAGGAACCTATCCATGACCGAGCAAACCCCTCCCAATGTTGTCTATCACATCATTGCCTTCGCCTTTCCTGGCGAGAAGCGGGCGGATGAGGTCGTCGACGATCTCAAGTCCAGCGCCAAGGCAGCGAATATGAAGATCGTCACGTCCGCTGTCGTCGAGGTCGATCAGAAGGGCAAGACCCACGTGGATGAGACCGGCCACGGCACGGCCGGCGCGGCGACCGGCCTGGTGGCCGGCGGTCTGCTGGGCCTCGTGGGTGGGCCGGCCGGCCTGCTGGTGTGGGCGCTCGGCGGCGCGCTCATCGGCGGCGTGGCGGGCAAGCATACCGGGCAGGTCATCCCGAAGGAGGATCTGGAGGCCCTCGGCCGGCAATTGCCGCCCAACTCGTCGGCCTTCATC
>CAZJJF010000150.1:6697-8741 GCA_964546245.1 uncultured Anaerolineales bacterium | reverse complement strand
CACGGCACGGCAATTCGACACCCTCAACCCGGCCACCGGCCAGCCCATCGGCACGGCGCCCGATTCGGACGAGCGCGATATTGACGCCGCCGTGGCCGCCGCTCAGCGCGCCTATCGGTCCTGGCGGCTGACCCCCGCCCCTCGCCGGGGCGAGATTCTTTATGAAGTCGGGCGCATTCTGCGCGAGCGCAAAGAGGACCTGTCGCGCTTCCTGACCACGGAGATGGGCAAGGTGCTGCCAGAGGCGCGCGGCGATGTCCAGGAGGCCATCGACATGGCCTTCTACATGGCCGGAGAGGGACGGCGGTTGTTTGGCGTCACCGTACCCAGCGAGTTACCCAACAAGTTCGCCATGGCGATTCGCGATTCCATCGGCGTCGTCGGCGTCATCACCCCCTGGAACTTCCCCATCGCCATTCCATCCTGGAAGATCTTCCCGGCTATCATGGCCGGCAATACCGTGGTCTTCAAGCCGTCGGGCGATACGCCCGGCCTGGCGACGAAGTTCGTCGAGGCGCTCATCGACGCTGGTCTGCCGCCGGGCGTGGTTAATCTGGTACATGGGCCAGGCGCAGCGGTCGGCGAGGCGCTGGTCAGTCACCCGCTGGTGAAAGTGGTATCGTTCACCGGCTCCACCCACGTCGGCCGCCAGGTGGCCGAGCGGGCCGGCCGCCTCAACAAGAAGGTTCACCTGGAGATGGGTGGCAAGAACGCCATCATCGTCCTCGATGACGCCGATCTGGACCTGGCGGCGGAAGGCATCCTATGGAGCGCGTTCGGCACAAGCGGTCAACGCTGCACGGCGGCCAGCCGCGTCATCGTCCAGCGCGGCGTCAAGGGTGCGCTGACCCAGCGGCTGGTCGAGCGGGCGAGCATGTTGCGCCTGGGGGATGGGCTGCTAGACACGACAGATGTCGGTCCCGTCATCAACCAGCGCCAGCTGACGAAGATTCACAGTTACACGGAGATCGGGCGCGGCGAAGGGGCAGCGGTGCTGATCGGGGGCGAGGTGCGGGCCGATGGCGGGGGGTTCTTCTACCGACCGACCATCTTCGATCAGGTCACGCCCAACATGCGCGTCTTTCAGGAAGAAATCTTCGGCCCCTGCACCTCGTTGGTCACAGTAGATGGCTTTGAGGAAGCCATCGCTGCCAACAATAGCGTCCAGTATGGCCTGTCCAGCTCCCTCTATACCCGCGACGTCAATACCGCCTTCCAGGCGATTCGCGACTTCGACACGGGTCTGGTGTACATCAACCACGGGACCATCGGCGCCGAGATTCAGCTGCCCTTTGGCGGGACGAAGGGCACCGGCAACGGCCACCGCGAGGCCGGGATTGCCGGCATCGACGTATTCACAGAGTGGAAGTCCATCTACGTCGACTACAGCGGTCGGCTCCAGCGCGCCCAAATCGACACGGACAGGCTAAGCGGCGGGTGAGGGTGCGGCAATCGCAGCGCGGACTATCGGTTCTCGACACGACGGCCGGGTCAGGCCAGGGCGGGGCTTTCGGGGGACTCGACGGGGGAAGATTCGGTCACGACGAAGCGGCAGCAGTCGTCACCGGCCGGGGCGTGCTTGACACGCTCCAGGGACTGGCCGAGCAGGCCCTCCATCAGGGCGTGATCCAGCTCGCAGACCTCAGGGTGTTGCGCAGCGACGTGACGATAAGCGCAGTTACAGACCTCAACGACGGCTTGCTGGCCGTCGCCCAGGCGAACCTGGAAGCCCTCGGCGGCCATGATGTCCTCGACACGCACCAGCCGCTCTGACAACGGTCTGTCGGCGACCTCATCGGCATGCGACGCAGCCAGATCGCCGGCGACGGCCTGCAAGATGGCCCGCGCCTCGTCCACCCCATACTGTTCCTTGATCTTGGCCAGCACACGTTCGGCCAGCAAGTGATAGGCGCGCGGGAACAACTCGTCGGCGGCGGGCGTCAGGCGATAGACATAGTGGGGGCGGCCAACGCGGCCGCGCTCGACCTCGGATACGATGAGGTCGCGTTCTTCGAGAATGCCGAGATGATGGCGCACCGTCATC
>CAZJJF010000150.1:0-6687 GCA_964546245.1 uncultured Anaerolineales bacterium | reverse complement strand
TCATCGGCGTCAGCCCCAGGGCGCCGGCCAGCCCATCGACGGTGGCCTGGCCGCGGGCCTTGAGTATCTCAAGAATGAGTTGGCGCGTCTCTTGCACGATGGCATCCTCTTTTCTCAGACGAAATTATAAATATTCTGGCCTTCCGCGTCAATCGCGGCCCAAATCGCTTGACCAGATGCAGCGGTACGGCTAGAATCTGACTAGCAGGTGGCGCGCGTGCGCCGCTTCTTGCTGTGAAAGCGATACCATTGGGGTGACGGCCGGGGCCAGGGTAGGCTACCCCGTTACCCTGACAAGACATCCGGACAAGAAGAAAGGACGGGATGAGCTATGACGTTTCAACTGCCCCCTCTGCCGTACGCGTTCGATGCGCTGGAGCCGTACATTGACGCCCGAACGATGGAGATTCACCACGACAAGCACCACGCCGCCTACGTTGCTAACCTGAATGCGGCCCTGGCGAATGCCCCCGAACTGGAAGGCAAGTCGGTCGAAGAGATTCTGCGCCATATGTCCGCCGTACCGGAGGCGGTTCGCACCGCCGTTCAGAACAACGGCGGGGGTCACGCCAACCACACCCTGTTCTGGGAGATCATGACACCGGGTGGCGCGAAGGAGCCAACAGGCGAGCTGGCGGGAGCCATCGACAAGGATCTGGGTGGCTTCGACAATCTGAAGAAGAAGGTATCGGATGCCGCCAAGGGTCGCTTCGGTAGCGGCTGGTCGTGGCTCGCCCAGGACGGCGCCGGGCATCTTCACGTCTATAGCACGGCCAATCAGGATAGCCCCTTCATGCAGGGCCACACACCCCTCCTCGGCATTGATGTCTGGGAGCATGCCTACTATCTGAAGTATCAGAACCGCCGCCCCGACTATATCGAGGCATGGTGGAATATCGTCAACTGGGATGAGGTTGCCAGCCGCTTCAAGGCTTAGCTGTAACGCGACCGCGCTGCCCGGCCGACCCGACCTTCGGGCGGGCGCGGCGAATCAGGAGAGTCCCGTGACACATCTACAGGTAGGGCAGGTTGCGCCCGACTTCACCCTCAAGGGCCACGATGGCGAGAGCTACACGTTGAGCCATCTACGCGGCAAGCCGGTCGTACTGGCCTTCTATCCGCACGACTTTAGCCCGACCTGTACCCAGGAGCACGCCTGTCTCACGCGGGAGCTGGCCCGCTTCAACCACCTCGATGCCCAGGTGTTCGGCATCAGTACGGATAGCGTATGGGCGCACAAAGCCTATGCCGCCCAACAGGGCATTCGCTACCCCCTGCTGGCCGACTACTTTCCCCAGGGAGCCGTCGCGCAGCGCTACGGCGTGTTCGACGGCGAACGCGGCCGTGCCAGCCGTATCACCTTCGTCATCACGCCCGATGGCCGTATCGCCTACATCCAGCGCAACGAGGGGGGCCAGGTTCCACCGGTTGACGACCTCCTCCAGGCATTGGAGCGCCTCCAGACCGCCGTGTAACCCACTCATCACCACGAGACCCCGCCTGTCGGCCCTGCGCCGCCGGTGTGGGGTCTCGCTCTGTAGCGCCGCCTTGCGCCCGCTCCTGCGCCTGTGTTACACTCAGCCCAGTTCACCGTGACGATGGTCCATTGTGAGGCGTTATGGCGACTGAGATCAAGATGCCACAGTTGGGGGAGAGCGTCCACGAAGGGACCATCAGCCGCTGGCTCAAACAGCCGGGCGACCCGGTTGCGCGCTACGAGGCGCTCCTTGAGGTGGTGACCGACAAGATCACCAGTGACGTGACCGCGCCAGAATCTGGTACGCTGACCGAGATTCGCGTTCCAGAAGGCGCAACAGTTGTCGTGGGCACGGTTCTCGCGCTGCTCGACACGGGCAACACGCGATCCGCCCAGGGTGATGCGCTCGCTGTGCCGCCGGTCGCCAGCGCCCCGCCGCGTGTCTCGCCCCTGGCGGCGCGAATCGCCCACGAGCAAGGCATCGACGTGGCGAGCCTGCGGGGCAGCGGCCCCGGTGGGCAGATCACCAAAGACGACGTGGTACGAGCCGCCAGCCGCCCCGCGCCCCCCCACGCCCCAGTCACCCTCACTGCGCCGCCCAGCCTCGCCAGCTTCCGCTCGCCCCGGGTCCAGGCGCTCGCGGCGCGCCTCGGCGTGGACCTGGACGCGGTACCGGGTACTGGCCGCGATGGCCGGGTGACAGCGCGCGACGTAGAGCGCTTCGCGGCAACGCACCTCGCCACGCCTGCCGCAGGTGCGCCGACAGCGTCCGCCCCGGTCTCGGTGGACGCGCTGCCCGGCGACGAGTTGGTCCCCCTCGACCTCATGCGGCGCAGCATCGCTGAGCACATGGCGCGCAGCCAGCGGACTGCCCCCCACGTCACCACCGTCCACGAAGCGGATGTGACGCGCATGGTGCAGGTCTTCAACGCCCACCAGGATGCCTTCCGGAGTCGCGAGGGCTTCGCCTTGACGTATACCCCCTTCTTTGTGCAGGCGGCCGTGCAAGCCATCAGGGCCTTTCCCCAGGTCAATGCCGTCTTCACCGAGCAAGGCATCATCCGCCGCCAGGTCGTGAACATGGGCATGGCGGTGGCCCTGCCGGACGGCGGCCTCCTGGTGCCCGTCATCCGCAACGCCGACGAGAAGACCCTGGTGCGACTGGCGCGGGAGGTGGTCGATCTGGCAACCCGCGCCCGCGCCCGACGCCTCAGCCCTGACGAGACTCGCGGCGGGACCTTCACCATCACCAACTACGGCGTGTTTGGCAGCCTGATCGGCACGCCCATCCTCAACCAACCCCAGGCCGCCATCCTCGGTGTCGGCGCTATTCGCAAGCGGCCGGTCGTCATCGAGACGCCACAGGGTGAGGCGATTGCCGCCCGCAGCATGGTCTATCTGTCGATGACCTTCGACCACCGCGCCTTCGATGGCGCGCTGGCCGACCAGTTCATGCAGCGGCTGGTGCGCGAGCTTGAGGATGGAGCGTGGCATTTGTAGGATTGCCAGCGACCTGCGAAAGCTATATAATTGAGCGCCCCGCGGACCGACGAGCGGGAATGTCTTTGGGAGGCAAGCGTGACCGTTGAGCCGTCACCTGGCGAGACGTCGGCTGAGCCGAGCCAGTTGCATCTGGGCCGGATCGCCGCTAATTTCGCCCGCGATCTCGTTATCGCCATCGTCATCGGCGTGGCGCTCTTCGCGATGATTCGCATGACTCTTCAGCACGTGCTGGTCGAAGGGCCAAGTATGGAGCCGACGTACACCAACGGCCAGCGGGTGTGGGTCAATACCCTCGCCTACAAGCTCGGCCAGCCGCAACGCGGCGACGTGGTCGTGTTCCACTTCAAGTATCGCGAGGACCAGGAGCCATTTATCAAGCGTATCATCGGGCTGCCCGGCGAGCAGGTCGAGGTGCGCGAAGGCGCAGTCTACGTCGATGGCAAGAAGATCGACGAGGCGTGGACGACCAGGCCCGCCAACTACAGCAAAGCCCCGATTCGCCTCGGCCCACGTGAGTATTACGTCCTCGGTGACAATCGCGCCAACTCTAGCGATTCCCATATCTGGGGAGCGCAGCCCGAAGACCTGATCATGGGCAAGGTGTGGATCACCATCTGGCCGCCGTCCAGCTGGCCCCTCATCGGCCGCTTCATGCCCCGTACCACCGGGGGAGTCTAGCGGTGGCCGTCAATGACCCGGCGACTATCGCCCGGCTGCTCCGCACCGCCCGGACCATTGCCGTCATTGGCCTGTCGTCTGATCCAGCGCGCCCCAGCTACGGCGTGGCCCGCAGCATGCAGCAGTTCGGCTTCCGCATCATCCCCGTCAACCCACACGAGACCCACATTCTAGGCGAGACGGCGTATCCCGACCTGACGGCCGTACCCGAGGCGGTGGACCTCGTGAACATCTTCCGCCGTCCAAGCGAGGTGCTGCCCCACGTGCGCGAGGCGATCGCCATCGGCGCGCCCGCCGTCTGGCTGCAATTAGGCGTGACGAATGACCAGGCTGTCGCCGAAGCAGTAGCGGCCGGGCTGGACGTGGTCACGGATCGCTGCATCGCCGTCGAGTATCGCAACCTTGAGCGGGCGCAGCGGGCCGGAGGCGCGGCGTGAAGGTCACCATCCTTGGCGCGAGTCCAGCCATCCCCAACCCCGGCGGAGCCTGCACTGGCCTGCTCTTCGAGGCGGGGGATACGTCGCTTCTCATCGACTGCGGCGTCGGTGTCGTCAGCCGCCTGCAACAGCACATCGACTACCATAGCCTCTCGGCCATCGTCGTCACACACATGCACGCCGATCACGCGCTGGACCTGGTGACGATGCGTTATGCCCTCAAATATGGGTCGTGGCACGAGCGGCCGGTCATTATCCCGGTGTATCTCCCGCCCCAGGGAACCGACGCCCTGGAGACCATCGCCAGCCCTTTCGCCGAGGACGAGAGTGACTTTTTCCAGGGCGAATTCGACATTAGTGAGTATGACCCCCAGGCGGCGCTGGACATTGGCCCTTTCCACCTCACCTTCCAGCCGACTACCCACTACGTGCCCACCTGGGCCATCCGCGTTGAGGCCGAGGGTCGCGTCGTGACTTTTTCGGCCGACACCGGCCCAGCCACAGACCTGTCGCCGCTGGCGAAGGGGTCCGACCTGTTCATCTGCGAGGCGGGCGTATCGAGCCGCCAGGAAGAGCCTCACACCTGGGGCCACCTGGCCCCCGACGAGGCGGGCGCGATGGCCCGCCGCGCCCATGTCCGCGTGCTGGTCCTGACCCACGTCTCGACAGGCAACAACACCATGGCGATGCTGGAGGCAGCGCACCTCGCCTTTGGTGGGCCGACTCACCTGGCCCGCGAGGGCGAGGTGTACGTGCTGTAGCTCAACCGCGATAGCTTACCCCACACGACCAAGGACCGAAGACCAACGACCGATACGACGCTGACGTCCGTTCTCTACGATCTCGCCGCCCACCTGGCCGGAGAGCCAGCGGATGGTGTGTGGCAAGGCTGGCGTGTGACGCGCGTGGGTGGCGGGTCGAACAACCTGCTCTATCGCGCGACCGGCCGCGGCCATGACGTGGCGGTGAAGTTCACCCTACGCGACAGCCGCGACCGGGCCGGCCGCGAGTACGACGCCCTCACCGCCCTGCGCGCCATCGGCGCGGGCCTCGCTCCCACTCCCCTGTTCCTCGACCAGACTTCCTTCGCCCAGCCGGTGATTCTGATGACCTGGCTCGATGGCCCGGTCTCCGAGACGCCGCCCACCTCCGATGCCGAGTGGCACGCGCTGCTGACCCACCTGGCCGCGGTCCACACGGTCGCGCCCGCTGACGCCACCGAGACCATCCCACCGGCGGTGATGACAATGCTCGACGCGGCCGACGGCCTGCGGCGTATCGAGGCCCAGGTGGACCGCCTGCCGACCGGCGGCCACACCGCCCCGGTGGATGCGCTGGTGGAGGCGGTGGAGGCGGCGGCCTGGCCGGAGTGGCCGCCGGTCGCCGTATGCCTGTGCCGCAGCGATCCTAACCTGAGCAATTTCGTGCGTCGGCGCGGCCGCTGGGCGTCGGTGGATTGGGAGAATGCGGGCTGGGGCGATCCGGCCTTCGAGATGGCCGACCTGCTATGCCACCCGACGACGTTGACCGTGTCGCCGGCGCGGGCGGCGTGGCTGGTCCGGCATTACGCCGCCCTGTCCGGTGACGCTGCCCTGCCCGGCCGCGTGGCGGTGTATCAGCGGCTGCTGTTGGTATGGTGGGTGGCGCGGCTGGCGCGCTTCCTGTACGAGGTCCCGCGCGGCCTGGATCCGCGCCTGGTGGATCGCCCCGCCGATTGGCAGGCGGCGGCCGAACGCAAGTACCAACTTTATGTCGAACGGGCCTGGCATTCATTGTAGGGGCAGGGTCTCCCTGCCCTCCTGGGTGATACAAGAGGCAGTCATCTCGCCAGGCCCAGGGCGCGGCAGCCCTGCCCCTACACCAGGTCGTGGATAAGGGTCCGCCGCAAGGTACGGTAGCCGAGGCCCTGGTAAAAGGCCAGCGGGCCGCCGGGGTACTCCCAGATATCTAGCTCCACCTCGACCGCGCCCCGCGCCGCCGCCCAGGCGTGCGCCGCTGCCATCAGGGCACGGCCGACCCCCTGGCCGCGCGCCGCCTCGTCCACCACCAGGCTCTGTACGTAGGCGTGGGAACGGGCGCGGCGCACGGGGCTGGGCGCGTCGGTGCGAAAGTAGGCCTCCACCAGACCTACCACAACGCCATCCCGCTCGGCCACGAACAGGACGGCGCTGTCATCACCGATGAGTCGCTCCAGCGCCGTGACCAGGTCGGTCCAGTCGCGCTCGTCGAACGCGCCCAGGCTGAGGAGCTGGTCGGGCACGCCCCGCACGTGGCACTCGTGTAGCTCGTAGTACAGGCGGCACAGGGCCTCCACGTCGTCGCTCGTGGCGGGGCGGATGTAGATTTCAGACATGGCGCGCCTCCCGGAAGAGGGCCGAGGACGTCGCCCACGACTGGAAGTCGCGGGCTGCTACGGGAAACCTGCCGAGGCAGGTTGGTCGGGCGGCGGCAGCCGAAGCGCGGCCGGCCCAGTCCGAACTCTGCGCGGCGCGGCTCAGAACCCCCGACTGTCACCCCGACGATAGGAGGGGTCTCTGCTGGCAGCAACTTCAGAGATGCCTCCTGCCGTCGGCATGACAGTCGAACGATTCA
>CAZJJF010000149.1:0-8763 GCA_964546245.1 uncultured Anaerolineales bacterium | reverse complement strand
CGCGGTCGAAGCGCGGGGTGGGCGTCACGGCCCCTTGGGTGGCGTGATGGCGGTGGCGGGCGGCGCGCTCGACGCCGCCGGCGCGGGCGGGATGACGATCCACATGATCAGGTACGGCAGCAGGCCCGGAATGCCGCCTGGCATGAGGGCAATCAGGAAGGCGATGCGGAAGATCCACGGATTCAGCCCGAAGAACTCCCCCAACCCGCCACAGACGCCAGCGATAATACGGTCATCGCGTGAGCGGCGCAGTTTCTTGTCCATCGTCCAGTCTCCTCGCACTACAAACGTCGCATGGCTGTGTTGACAGCCCCTATCCATCTCACCATACTGTACGCACATTATCGCGCCGGGTTGCAGAGTCCGGCCGCGCCACGAAAGAGACACACATGCCCACGCCGCGCTTCCCCCGCATCCTGTCCGTGCTTTGCTACGCTATCCGCGACGGCCACACCCTGATGATGCATCGCCGCAAGGAGCCGAACCTCGGCTTATGGACTGCGCCCGGCGGCAAGCTGGAATGGGACGAGGCGCCCCACGAGACGGTCGTGCGCGAGATGCATGAGGAGACGGGGCTGGTCGTGGTCAACCCGACGCTGCGCGCGGTCATTACCGAGGTTTCGCCCAGCGAGGACTACCAGTGGATGATGTTCGTCTACGTCGCCCACCAGTTCGAGGGTGAGGTAGGCCAGACCCACGAGGGCGACCTGGCCTGGGTTCCCATCGCCGATCTACCGAGTCTGCCCACACCGCAGGCCGACCGCATCTTCGGCCCGCCGGTCCTTGACGGTGGCGACCGCGTACATCAGATGAAGTTCATCTACGACGAGGAGATTCGGCTGGTGGGATGGGAAGAGACAGGAGGTTCACGATGAGCGCTGTGTCTATCGAGCGCCACGAGGTAGCCGCCCCCGACTGGGGCTTCACCATGAACGCCTATGTCGTCCGCGACTCGGCCACGGGCGCGACAGCCATCGTCGACCCTGGGGCAGAGCCAGCGCGGCTGCTGGACGCCGCCGGATCCCAGGTGACCGGCATCTGGGTCACCCACGCCGACTTCGACCATGTGGCCGCGCTGGCCGAGGTGCGCGCCGCCACGGGCGCGCCCGTGCTGGCTCACCGGTTAGAGGTTGATCGCGTGCCCGGCGGCGTGGATACCCTCGTCGCGGGCGGCGATACCGTCCAACTCGGTTCGCTGCCGGTGCAGGTGCGATTCGTGCCAGGGCACGCGCCGGGCCACGTCGTGTTCATCGTCGGGCGACACGTCCTGGGCGGCGACGTGCTATTTCCCGGCGGGCCGGGCCGTACCCGCTCGCCCGAAGACTTCCAGACGTTGCTGCGTGGCATTGAGACGCAATTGCTGGCCTTGGACGACGATGCGACGGTGCATCCCGGCCACGGCGACCCCGTCACCATCGGCCAGGCGCGACGAGAGATCGCCGCCTTCCGACAGCGCGGCGGTACGGAGGCGTTGTATGGGGACGTGACGTGGCTGGAATCTGGGGAGGGGAGCGTCTGACGCGGATGTGAAACTTGATGTATAATGTGATGTATACGCGCTGTAAGAGGGAGCCATGACGACCAAGGTGCGAAAGCAGGTATACATCGAGCCTGATCAAGAAGAGCAGCTAAAGCGCCTGTCCGCCGAGCTAGGCGTTGCCGAGGCGGAGATCATCCGCGAGGCGATTGACCGACATCTCGATGACGTGCTGTTTCGACGACAGAGTCAGGCGGCCTGGGCGGCCGAGCTGGAATTCGTCCAGCGTCTGAGGCAGCGAGGCCCCTTGGAAGGCGGACGGACGTGGCGACGCGAGGACCTGTATGATCGTCCCGGTTCTCGTTGACACCAACATTCTGGTCTATGCGTATGACCGCTCCGAGCCAGTCAAGCAACAGCGGACGCTCGATGTTCTCGCCTGGCTGGTCCGTGAGGGGGGAGGCGCGGTGACGACGCAGATCCTCGCGGAGTTCTTTGTGGCCGTCACTCGCGGTCTGCGTGAGCCTTTAGCCGTGCCCGATGCCTACACACGGCTGGCTAATCTGGTTGCGATATGGCGCGTGTTGGACATGACGGGGGGAATCGTATTGGAGGCCGCTCGCGGGGTCCGTGACCACCAGATGGCCTTCTACGATGCCCAGATCTGGGCCGCGGCTCGCTCGGCACACATCCCAATCGTGTTGAGTGAAGACTTCAACACCGGCGCGTCAATAGAAGGCGTGCGCTTCGTCAACCCCTTCGTTCCTGAGTTCACGCCCGGGGACTGGCTGGCGTAACTCACGGTAGCGGTGAACCCCGTTCGTATGCCGCTATGGTGCATCAACCTCGTCAGCCACAAGTTCATCAGGTAGATGCCGATTGCTTGGGCCCTAGGCACGACGACAAGAAGCTCTTTTTGAGCAGTTCGTGCAGTTTCTTGGTCGCATCCGGACATTGGGGTCTGTCGTTGATTGGCTGAGTGTACTTGTCGTCCGGCTTCAGCCGCTCGTATGGTACAGTTAGCGCGGAGGACGCGACCATTAGCAACAGGGTAACCTCGCGCCCTCTAGCTCTTGCCTCGGGTAGCGCAAAGTTGAGAATATCCCGACAGCGAGCCGGGAAGTCCTGGACGTAGTTCTGATAGGTCGAGATGGCGCGCTTCGTCTCCGATGACCTTGACGTTGGTAGCCTGGACAATATGCCATATCTTCCCTGTTACCAGCTATTCTATGGCGCAAGGAGGTAGGCATCAAGTTATGTCTCGATCCGTCAACCCGTGGCGGAGGGCGATGACGGCGGCGTGGGTGCGGTCCGTCGCGCCGAGCGTGCCGATGATGGTGGTGACGTAGTCGCGCACCGTTCGATAGCAGGAACAACGTACAAGGAGGCGACGATGCTTCGCCAGCGCATGATTGTCTGGGCCGTGGCGCTTGGACTCGGGGCGACGCTGCTAGGCGGGGTGGTGTGGGGCGGGGCCACCGCTGCGACGCTGGGCGGGCCCGGCTACGTCAGCGTCCCCGGTCCTGCCTTTCAGCCTCAGTTCCCGTCCACCAATTTCCACTATTTCCACATGCAGGTTCGCACTGAGAGTGGGATCGGCTACTTTGTCGCCCCCGTCTACCTGCCCCAGGGCGCACGGCTCAACCAGTTGACTCTACTGGGCTATGACAACGACCCCAGCAACGTCCTCGAAGCAACCTTTTACCGGGCCTTCGGCGGGCGCGGTTTCATCGAGGAGATCGCTACGCTTGACAGCAGCGGGGCCAATGGCGACTTCGAGCGGTCGATCGACACGGACGCCGCTCGCTCAGTCGTCGATAATGAGCGCTACGGCTACTACCTGGAACTACGCCTGCCCGCGCCTTCCGCCACCGATCGCGGCCTGGTGCTGTCACGGGTGCGGCTGGGCTATGCCTATGCGTCGGCGCTGCCGCTGCTCCAACGTAATGACCCCTAGCGCTGACCGGCGAGCGGCACCGGCTGATTATGTGGCCGGCGGTGGGTCGGGCGGGTGCGTTAGCGGGCCAGATGGTCAGCGCCCCACTACGCGATAGATCCAGTAGCCAGAGGTATGCACAGGGGCGATTGGCTCACCCACATCGACAGGCTCTAGCTGAAGGACCTGCGCCAGCAAGTCGCGCCGCTCGTCGGTAAGGACCAGGTACGAGCCTACAGGGGAGTCGGGCAGGCGTTCGACGCGCCGCTTTTCCAGGGGAATCCCTTCGAGGTCGCTCAGGGTGTCAAACACGCGATCGATGTTCATGCCGGTCACCATGCGGACATCCTTCAGGCCACGATCGGTGATGATGTCCGCGCCCTCGGCGCGCGCCTGGTGCGACACGGCGATGATTTGCCACAGGCGGGCGTTGCTGCGGCCAATGGCATACTGGTAATCGTAGTGTTGTTGGAGGCGGATGAGGGGATAGGCGACGCCCAGCGCCACCAGTGCGGCGGCAGCCAGACCCAGCGCCAGACTGGCGCCACGCGCGGTCAGACGGCCGGCCGATGGCTGAGGGCTGGCGACCACACCCCAGGCCGACGCAGGGTGAGCCTGGGCAGCGTCCAGGCTGCGCCAGGCCGCCGTAAGCGCGGCCGCCAATAGTGTACCCATGGCGGCGTAGGTAGCGGGCAACAGGGGGGCGAGGTAGCGCGCCTCGATATAGGCATTGTAGCGCCGGTTGAGGTAGGGAATGATCAGGGCTGCCACCAGCCAGCACGCCAGCGGTAGCCCCGCGCGGCGGGCGGTGTAGGTCAGGGCGACGACAGCCAGGACGCCCAGCAGTATCACGGGGGGTGACAGCAGCAGGCCCTCGCGCACCTCTGGCGGTAGGGCCGACCGAAAGCTGGACGACACCATCTCGTAGCCGGCGAGCAGGAAGCCCTGCGCGTTGGTCAGGTAATCGGGCAGGCTGGCGCCGCCTGTCCAGGCGTAGGAGCGTGACGCGGCCTGGTCGATGTTCGCGCCGTTGCTGGTGAGGGTGAATAAGACAATATTGCTGACAAACAGCAGGACCATGAGCGCACCCAGCCAGGCCCAACCAGAGCGCAGCCAGGCAGGGCGCATGACGGCTACCCAAAGCCCCGCCCCCAGCACGATGACGACGATGGAAGGGTGAGTCTGCCAGGCCAGGCCACCCAGGATGCCGGCCGGCACGAGCCAGCGCACGCGGTTGCGGCGCACGGCCTCGCTGATCGCTAGCAGAAACAGGGTGGCCCAAAAGGGCGACGTAGAGTTTGACCAGATGAGGTGGCTATTGACGACGATGGCGGTGAACGAGACCGCCATAAAGACGGCGGTGAGCAGACCCGCCAGACGCTGGAAGGCGGGGGCGTCGGGGCGCTGGTGGGCAGCCAGGCTGCGGCCCAGAAAGTAGCTCAGGCCCACCGTCAGGCTGCCGATGATGAAGACCAGGTAGCGCGGCCACATCGCGCCGCCGCCGAGTTGCATGCCCAACGCCAGCAGGTAGTAGAGGCCCGGCCCGTTATAGGTGTCGTAGGAGACGGTAGGCCAGTAGCCACCCTGAGCGATGCGCCGGGCGAACTCCATGTCGTGGATTTCGTCGGTGAAGACGGGCATCATCTGCAACGCAGGCAGGCGAATGGCCGCCGCCGCGAGGGTGGCGGCGGCCGCGATGCCAAAATCGAGCGCTCTGGGATAGGCTCTATCAAATCGTGAGGACATCGAACATCCCCGCTGATAGCGAACATGGAAGATTCAACGCTATCATCCTACTCACGTCCGGCTCGCTCGTCAATTTGGCTGCAAGCTAGCCGCGCGAACACGCCATACACCTGGCGACGGCCAGCCCCAACCAGGTGGTGAAATGAGCGGGCGCAGGTAGCGCCAGATGGGATACTGGGGGGGCCTTACTTGACACTGCCAAACCTGACATCTATGATATGCTGCCTTTTCCCGTCTGGGGCGAGAGCTAATCACCGCATCATTAAGGAGATCTCATCGTGAATTTCATAACCGGCCTGCTGGAGGTAGGCATTGGCGTAGCCCTGTTGGGCTTCGGCCTGTTCCTGTTCTACGCCTTGCGTCCGCTGTTCTATGGGTTGTTCGGCGCGGCGCTTGGCTTCTGGATTGGCCACCTGATTTCAGGTAACGCGGCCGGCGACCCCGGCATCCTGGGCTGGGCGCTGGCTCTCGGCGGCGCCATTCTGTTCGCCCTCATCAGCAACTACGCCGCGCCGTTCCTCCGCATCTTCCTCGGCGCGCTGATGGGCGCCAGCCTCGGCTTCGGCATTGCCGCCGCCCTGGACTGGTGGACCTGGGTGGGTTGGGTTCTGGCCCTCCTGGGGGCGCTGGCGTTCGCCATCGCGCTACCGCTGGCTTTCGACCCGCTGATCGTCCTGGCGTCCATAATCAGCGGGGCGTCGCTGATTATGAATGGCGCATTTCTGGCGACGGGCATCCAGTGGTTCAACACCAGCGCGGGCGGTGCGATGTCATTGATCCTGTGGCTGGCCCTCGTTGGCGTCGGCTTCTTCTGGCAATTCAGTAACATCAAGCGCTGGGTGAACAAGCAGATGCAGGAGCAGCTGCGCATCCAGACCCAGACCTGGGTTGGCAAGTAGGTGCGACTATAACGGCTGGCCCGCTGGGATGTTCCGGCGGGCCAGCTGTGTGTCTTGCATTGCTGCCGCCACAGGAAGTTGCGCCTACCGCGCGCCGGCCTTCTCCAGGATGGCGATGATGTCGGTGAAGCCGCGCTGGCGGGCGTGGGCCAGAGGCGTGACGCCATTGCCGTCAGCCAGGTTGACATTGGCCCCCGCCGCCACCAGCAGGCGCACGACCTCGGTGTGGCGCGGGCCGCCGTTGCCCAGGATGATGGCCTCTAGCAGCGCGGTCCAGCCCAGGCGGTTGACGTGATCGATGGCGATATCGGTCTTGAGAAGCTCGCGGATGATATCGACGTGGCCGCGATCGGCAGCGCGAATCAGCCCCGTGCCGTTGTAGCTGTCCAGGCTGCGCACGTTGGCGCCGTTCTGGAGCGTCAGTTGAAGCATCTCTAGACCGCCGTCGGCAGTGGGAATCAGGTACGCGCTCTGGCGGGTGTTGTCTTGGGTGTTGACGTCGGCGCCCGCCTGGATGAGGGCGCGAGCGACATCGACGTGATTGCCGTAGGCGGCGGCAATGAGGGCTGTCTGCCCTGCCCCGTCGCTGGCCGTGACGCTGGCGCCCTCGGCCAGCAGCCGCTGGACGGCGGCCAGGTCGCCACGCCGGGCAGCCTCAATCAACGGCATGTTTCGCTCCTGGGAAGGGGTGCGGGTTGGGGCCGGGGTGGCCGCGACGGCGGGCGGTGGTGGCGGTGCGGTCGGGGCAGCGATGGGAGCAACGGGCAGGGTAGCTGTCTGTGGGGCACAGGCGGCCGCCGTGAGAAGCGCAACGCAGGCAAGCAGGCGCAGGCTAGAGAGCCGGCCGGGCATGCTGAATCTTTCCCGCTAATGTTTCGCGCCCGATGGCGGGCTGCTGTTGGCATACCCCTTATCGGCCAGCCGCGCCTCCCACTGGTCCAGGACACCGTCAGCCATGCAGCCCACGCCGCTGTTGACAGTACGAAGGGAGAGGTACACGCCATCGGTGATCGTCTGCTGAATCACCTCGATGCTCCGCGCCGGCCGCCCAATGAGCGGTACGCGGGTCAGAATAGCGTAGACGCGATGCGCCAGCTGACGCTGAACGTCAGCGACGGTGATCGCCCCGGCCTCAACACCCTCCTGGATGAGGTCTTTCGCGCCCCGCAGCTGACCCAGGGTTTCACGGTCCATCAGACGCCTCCTTCGGCGCGCCGGCGCACGCCCTGCGAATATGCTCATACACCGCCGGGTCATTGACCAGGCGCAGGTGGCTCAGGCCAGGCAGGTGGCGGGTGTGAATCTGGGCGATGTATTCAGTGTCGCCCGTGACATGGGCAGCGGCGTGGGCGGCGGGCAGGCTCACCAGGCCGTCGCCGATGAAGGCCGCCAGCCCCCGGTCGGCGTCGCCCGCCAGCGTTGCGGCCAGGAGGTGATGCTCGGCGTCGCTGTGCCAGGGCAGCGGCTCACCTTCGGCCGCCGCGCCGCGCGCCAGGTCCCGGATGCCCTGACTGCTCAGCGCCATGACATCCGCCACCGCGCGGGTGACCGGGTCGGGGATGGCGTGGAGAGTGGCAGCGGTACGGATGCCGACGCGGGCGAGAAGCGCGCCGTCGTGGGGTGTGCCGAGGTAGAAGATATGGCGGACGGCGGACAGCCAGGGCGCGCCCTGCTCGGCGGCCAGGTGGCAGGCGACGCGCAGGGTCAGACCACCCATGCTGTGGCCGACAAGTACGATATCCTCGATAGGCACGGGGTAGATGGCCCACAGCGCGCCGAGCAAGGCGGTCAGGCGCGCGCCGTTGTCGGCGATGGGTAGGCCGCTGTTATAGCGGAGGTAGAACGGCGTATAGCCGAGGTCCCGGCGCAGCTGCTCGCCATAACTGGTCGGGACGCCGGGCGTCGTCGTAGCGGGGTATAGCCACGTGCTTTCGTTACAGCCCAGGCCGTGGACGAAGACGGCCACCCTGGACGTGGCGCCGGGGTGAGCGGCGCGCAGGGCAGGGGCGGTCAGGGGCAGGCGGCGGCCCTGGTGGTAGAAGGCCATGGCGATGGCGAGGCCGTTGCCGCGCTGGTGTAGATAATCACCCAACACGCCGTTGACGGCGCTGATGCCCCAGTCGGCCCAGCCGCGCAGTCGGTGCAGCCTGTGATCGTTCATGGGGTCAGTATAGGCCCCCGCGCCACAAACGACAAGCCCTGCTTGCCCTTGCCCCCACGGTTGGCTACAATCGGGGCATGTCTCCACCAGGCGTCCTGCGCGTCGGCGTCATCTCGGATACCCACGGCCTGCTGCGGCCGGAGGCTGTCGCTGCGCTGCGCGGCTCGGACCTCATCCTCCACGCGGGTGACGTGGGTCGTGCCGATATCCTCGACAGCCTGCGCGCCATCGCACCCGTCTACGCCGTGCGTGGCAACACGGACGGCGGCGCGTGGGCACAGGCGCTGCCTCTGACGGAGACGGTCGAGGTGGGCGGCGCGCTACTCCACGTCCTGCACGACCTCTACGACCTCGCCCTGACGCCCCAGGCGGCAGGTATCGCCGCCGTCATCAGCGGCCACACCCACCGCCCCAAAATCGAGGAGCGCGGCGGCGTGCTCTACGTCAACCCTGGCGCCGCCGGACCGCGCCGCTTCGAGTTGCCGGCCAGCGTGGCTCACCTGACGGTCAGCGCGGGCCGAGTCCAGGCGCACCTCGTCACCCT
>CAZJJF010000148.1:0-8774 GCA_964546245.1 uncultured Anaerolineales bacterium | reverse complement strand
GGCCACCATCCGCGTCCGCGACGGCAAAACGCTGACCACCCACGGCCCCTTCGCCGAGACGAAGGAACAGCTTGGCGGCTACTACGTCGTTGAGTGCGACAACCTGGACCAGGCGATTCATTGGGCCAGCAAGATTCCCGGCGCTCGCCAGGGTAGCATCGAGATTCGGCCCATCATGGAGTTTACCCGCGAGTAGAGTCACCCCGCGCCCACCGGTCCCGCTGTGCCGGTGGGCGCGTTCGCTCCCTTACGATGGATATTGTTCCCCCGACCGACGCTGCCGCCCGTCACGCCGTCGAGCGCGCCTACCGCCGCGAGGCGGGTCAGGTCCTGGCCACTCTCATCGGCTGGCTGGGCGACTTCGACCTGGCCCAGGATGCCCTGCAAGATGCCTTCCTGGCCGCCATCGAGCGCTGGCCTGAGGATGCCCCCCGCAACCCCGGCGCCTGGCTGACCGTCACCGCCCGCCGCAAGGCCATCGACCGCCGCCGCCGCGCCCACGCCACGCCCCTGGACGACGAGCCGCTGGCGGCGCTACCCGACCCTGGCCCCCCCATCGAGGCAGAGATTGAGGCCCTGGGTGAGATTCCCGACGAGCGACTCAAGCTCATCTTTACCTGCTGCCACCCCGCGCTGCCCCCCGACCAGCAGGTCGCGCTGACGCTGCACACCCTGGGCGGCCTGACCACAGCCGAGGTGGCCGCCGCCTTCCTGACCCCCGTGCCGGCGATGGCCCAGCGTCTCGTGCGCGCCAAGCGCAAGATTCGCGACGCGGGTATCCCCTACCAGGTCCCGCCCGCGCATCTGCTGGCCGAGCGTCTGGCGTCGGTGTTGGCTGTGCTATACCTCATCTTCACCGAGGGCTATGCCGCGACGGCCGGCGACACCCTCCTGC
This sequence comes from uncultured Anaerolineales bacterium, assembly GCA_964546245.1. Lineage (GTDB taxonomy): Bacteria > Chloroflexota > Anaerolineae > Epilineales > JAHCIE01 > JAHCIE01. The sequence continues at coordinate 7,879 of CAZJJF010000148.1, read as the reverse complement.
GCCAGGAGTTGTGCGAGGAAGCCATTCGGCTGACGCGAGCATTGGAGGGGCTGATTCGACGCGAGACGACCGACGTGGCTGCGCGTGGCTATGCCGAGGTAGTCGGCCTGCTGGCGTTGCTGCTATTGCAGCACTCACGGCGGCGCGCCCGTCTCGACTCCGGCGGTCAGATGGTGTTGCTGGAGGACCAGGATCGGCGGCAGTGGGACCGGCGCAACATCCACGAGGGCCTGGCGCTGTTGGACAAGGCCCTGCACATGCGACAGCCCGGCCCGTATCAGATTCAGGCTGCCATTGCCGCCCTGCACGTTCGCGCCGCGCGAGCCGCAGATACGGACTGGCCGCAGATTGCCGCGCTGTACCGCGAGCTGCGCCGCCATCTCGACACGCCAATCATCCGCCTCAATGAGGCCGTCGCCGCCTCCCTGGCCTACGGCCCGCACAAGGGCCTCGCTATTCTGTCGGGCGTTGCGCCTGGCGGCGATTTGGACGGTTACGCCCCCTATCACCTGGCCCGCGCCGACATGCTGCGCCGGGCGGGACAGACGGATGCCGCCCAGCGCGCCTACCAGATAGCCCTCGACCTCACCCAGAACGACGTCGAACGAACGGCCATCCTGCGCCAGTTGTCCCACATGGCGGCGGGCGAGTGACCAACGAAGGATAACGCGGTATATAGGCTCGCGCTGGATGGCCACATCCAGCGCTCTTAGGGGCGACAGGCGGCGGATATGGCTATCCGCCGCGAGCGCAGTAGACAAGCGGCCGGGAATGGGACAGAATTGGGGAAAGAGACCGCAGACAGGCTAGCCGGGAGGGTACCATGTTCCTGGACCTCAGTCAGCCCAAGCAGGCCCATATCAACGAGCGGCTGCGCGCCGAGCCGGTTATCTGGCTGGCGACGGTGCGCCCCGACGGCCGCCCCCACCTCGTGCCCGTGTGGTTCCTCTGGGACGGCGAGACCATCCTCATCTTCAGCCAGCCCAACAACCAGAAGATTCACAACCTGCGCGCCCACCCGGCCGTGACACTCGCCCTGGAAGCCGCCAATGAGGGCGAGGACGTCGCGATCCTGGAAGGAAGGGCGCGGCTCGTCGGCCCCGACGACATCCAGGCAAGCGCCCCCGACTACGTGGCGAAGTACGAGTCGGGCATGGCGGAGTTGGGCATGACGTGGGACACCATGAGCGCGAGCTACAGCCAGCCCATTCGCGTCACCCCGTCGCGGCTCGTCACCTGGTAGACCTCCGAGACTGACCCTGCCTGACGTGCGGCTTGACCATCAGCCGCCATCGGCAGCGGTTAGGGCACGCTGGCGTAGTAGATGTCGCGCGCGTCGTCCTGCGCTTCCCAGGCAATGTGGGCCTGTCCCTGCGCGTCTACCGCCAGAGTGGAGGCGACGCTACTACGGCCGACCGGGGCAATGAGGCGACTGGCCCAGCTTCCATCGGGCTGCTGATAACCGTAGATCACCTCACCGAAACCCGACACCCAGACTCCATGAGGGCGGCCGGCGTCGTCAACCGTCAGGTCCTGGATACCGGTGGGGAGGCGGAACCGGCCCAGGTCGAGAGTCTCGCCCCAGCCAGCCTGGGGCGTCCAGCGTCGGTAATACGCGCTACCCAGGTCACCGCCGTACACCAGATGGACTGCCCCCGCTTTATCAGCGACAAGCTGCACCCAATTCCCGTGAGGCGCAGTAGCGTCCGTGCTCAAGCGAACCGCGGGTGTCCAACTCGTCCCCCCGTCAGAGGAAGAGCGATATACCAGGCTGTCGGAATCGCCCGCTCGCACCCATACCAGATGGTACGTGCCCGCTGTATCGACGGCCAGCTGGATACTGGTGGCGGCCTTCAACCCATCCGATAGGTCGGTATCGCCGAACATGGGGGTATAGGCTGGCGCCTGATTACGTATCGAGACCAGCTTGCCGTCAGGGGCGAAGGCTGACACCAGGCCCGCGCTAAACCCGCTCTTTTCCACCTGCTGTGCAGGCGACCACTGACCTCCCATCCGGCAGCGCATGTAGAAGCCGTCCACGTTCTCCCGGCTGGCGTCGCCCTGCCAGATGGCGCATGGGTCGCCGGCCGGATTGCGCAGCAATTGTGGGGGATAGTCCGTCACGGAGCGGAAGCCCGCGGTGAGGTTGGTGATGTCCGACCACTGACCATTGGGCGGAAGCTGGCGGTGCAGCACGTCGTACTTGAACACGTCGGGCTGGCCCTGGCGTAGCGTGTCATCCAGCCAGGTTAGATGCAGGATACCCTGCCCGTCCACCAGCAATTGCGGCTTGATCGAGCGGGCCGCCGTCCGCGAGACGTTCAAGGCGGTTGGCGGGGTCGGCGTGGGCGTGACACCTGTCGCCAGGAGAGGCGCGAGGGTGGGCGCGGTATTCGATGCTGCGTTAGCCCGCGTGGGTGTTGGGAGGGCGGCGGGCAGCGCGGGCCTCGATGACGTGGCCTGCCCCGCCGCTGGCGGGGACACGGCCGTCGCGCCGGCCTCGCCCGGTGACCGGCCCCGCAGGGCAAAGAGCGCGCCGCCGACGACGACGGCTACCACGAGTAGCAGACCCAGCAGCATGGCTCCTCCCCCCCGCTGCCGGGCGTGGGGGGCAGGGGTGGTGGCGGCGGGTGGCTCGTCCGGCGCGTAACGCACGAGGTCCGACCAGCCGACCAGGGGGCGTTCCTGCGCGCACTGGTCGACCAGGTCGTTGAGACGGCCCCGGTCCTCGAAGTAGGTGACGATCTCGCGGACGCGGGTCTCCTTGTCCCGGCCGTAGCCGGGCACGCTCTCGTAGTCGACACCGAGGTCAGTGCATAGGGTGTCCAACTCGTCGAGGCTGAAGTGCTCGGCGAGCGCCTTGCGCAGGCGTGTTCGGCTGTCGGGAGTAAGCTGGGGCATGGAAGCCTCGCGTCACTGAGGGATCAGGTGACCAGGGTCCAGGACAGGGCAGTGGCTTCTCCTCACTCGTCGCACAGCACCACTCCGTTAGCTCCACGTTGGGGAAACCGCCAGAAGGCCGCGCGAGCGCCTTCCAACTCTTCACAGCGCAGCACGCCACCTACCCGCCAGCCAGCCTCGCGTTGCGGGTTGAGGATGGCGAAGTGGGCCATCTCGAACGTGGTGTCAATGTCCTGCACGATGCGGGCCCCTGGCCGAGGACTGATCGCGCGGCCCGGCGCGTGGAACTGGAGGCGTGAGCCGGGCCGCTGAAGGTGCGATGCACTGCATGCCACCAGGAGCCTGAGGCCATCCGTCAGCTCGGCTAATTCGAGCAAGGGCCGTGACTTCTCGTACTCCACCCACCGCCCCACGGCGGTCGTTGGGCGGCCGACCGGCGTGCCAGACTCCCACAACGTCCCCGAACCCGGTTGCCCTCGCACGGCGTCATCCAGTAGTCGCCACAGTCGGGCGAACACGGCGCGCGTCTCGTCGTCGGTCGGCGCGCGAGTCAGCCGCTGATTATCAACTGGCAAGGCCCACGCCAGTGTCCCGTCCGCGTGGCACACGGCAAGATTCATGGGGGTGCGGTCACTGCGCTGGATGCCCCCAACCGGCGTCAGTAACAGCATGGCCCCACGCTCGTCGCTCCTGGCGAGCGGGGCCATGTCGAGGCGCGCCTCGTCCAGTGCGATCACCCGCCGGTTCGAGACACCCATGACCACCTCAATCGGCATGGTGGTTCCACCCTATGCCCCTGTTACCCAGCCACCGATGGATATTTTGCCGCCAGGCGCTGCACCGTGTTGAGGTTGCGCCAGGTAGCTGGGCGGCGTAGGGCGCGCTCCAGCACCGCATTCGAGAAGGTCGATTCGCTTTGCCGCGCACGGCACGCCCAGTAGATCTCGCGCTCGTGGACGTGGAAGGCGTCGATGTCGGTGGCGAAGGCCAGCACCGTCGCCACCGCCGCATCGTCCAGGCTCTCCGCCAGGAAGCCGATGTACAGCCCGGTCGCCGCCGTCTCAGCTGGCGGGAAGGGCTGGTGGGCAGCGATGGCGGCCACCTCGGCGTCGCTGCGGAGGAAGGTCGCCACCGCGTAGCCCAGGGCAGCTTGCAGATGGGTCTCGATGCGCCGCTCTAGCGCTGCTGTGTCCGTCTCCGTCGTCTCGAAGATGACATTGCCGCTGGCGATGAAAGTCTCCACCTGCTCGAAACCCAGCGCCTCGAACAGTTCACGCAGCGCGTCCATCTTGACGGTGTGCCCACCGACGTTGATGGCGCGCAGGAAGGCGATATAGCGAGGCATGGGCATCACCCTGGCGGCAGGCCGTGGTCGAAGTTGTAATACAGGGTCTGATAGCCCTGGCGGAAATCAACCACGTCTTCCATCACCGCCGCTGGCGACTCGCCTTCGACTAGAATGCGCCCAACGTAGTCGGCGATGGTGTCCATCTCAGACTCGCGCATCCCGTAGCGTGTCACCTCGATAGTTCCCAGGCGCAGTCCGCCGGGGCGGTCCCAATCCGCCGCACTGTCGCCGGGGATGAGGTTCTTATTGGTGACCAGATTAGCCCTCGCCAGCAGATGCGCCGCGTCAAGCCCGCCACCATAGGCGCGAGCGTCGGCGATGACCTGGTGGGTGCGAGTGTAACCCTTGTGCGCGCCGAGGACGCGGATGCCGCGCCGTTCCAGCGCCGCGCCGAGGGCCTGGGCATTGCGCACGATCTGTGTCATGTACACCTGGCCGAACTCAATCATCTCGGCCGCCGCGACGGCCAGCGCGGCGACACGGTTGACCTGGTGCGTCGCCGCCAGCACCGGGAAGATGGCGTGGGTCAGTGGCTCGGTCAGCGCCGGATCGTCCCAGACGATGATGCCGCTCTGCGGCCCGCTGAACGTCTTGCCCGCCGAGCCGGTCATCACCACCGCGCCCTCGCGCAGCGGGTCCTGGAACTGGCCGCCCGCGATGAGGCCAATCTGGTGCGCGCCATCGAAATACAGCCTGCCACCCCACTCGGCGATGATGTCACTCATCTCGCGCAGCGGGAAGGGGAACAGGGTCATCGACGCGCCCAGGGCGACGAGCTTGGGGCGCACGAGGGGCGCGACCTTGCGGAACAGGTCCAGGTCCACCACCAACTCGTCGGGATCCATCGGCACATCGACGACCTTCAGCCCGCGCACGCCGGCCGGCCCATCCCAGCGGTTGCTAGAGTGGCCGCCGAAGGGTTGGGCGATGCTCATGATGACGTCGCCCGGCTCGGTCAACGCGGTGTACACGGCCAGGTTGCCGATCATGCTGGCGACCAGGCGGTGGTCGGCGTAGCGGGCGCGCAGGGCCTGCTTGAGCAACTCGACGCATAACGCCTCGATCTCGTCGATGTACTTCGTCCCCGCGAACCAGCGGTTGACCTGGCCAATGTGACCCTCGGCGGCGCGCGTGCCCACCTCCGACGCCAGCAGGGCGCGCACCGCCGGACTGGTCGGCGCTTCGGGCGCCAGGAGATTGATGCACTGCTCGCCGCGCCACTGCTCATTGCGCCGCACGGCGGCGACGACGGCGTCCTGCATCTCGCGCCCGTCGCGGCACGCATCCAGCATCGCCCGCGCCTGGGCGAGAATCGCCGCATCGTGGACTTCCGTCGACTGCGATACCAACGCCTCTGTCATACGATGTTCTCCTAACCGGGCGACCGCGTGCTGGACCCTCGACCTGTCGGCGGAGGATTGGAGGAGGCAACACGTCACCCATCACGTGGCTCAACCATTGGCATCGTCGCGCGCGTACGCCACTGCCTGCTCCAGTGACATGACCTGACCCTCCGACCAGGCAGCCTCAAAGGCCATGTCACCCAGTTGGGCGCGCGCGGCCAGCAGGTTGCGCTCGTGCTCGGGCTGGTCCACTGGGTAAACGACCGAGCCGAGCAATGCGCGTAACGCTGTCGCTGCGGACCACAGCCGCACGGCGCGCTCGGCCTGCGCCGATGTCAGAGCCATCTCCGCCCACTGCTCCAGACACCACGCTATCCCGCCCATGTCGCCAACCATGGGCCGCACCGCCAGACTCTCTGCCAGCCAGGCCGCCGCCAGCGCCTCGTCGCCCTGCCGCCGCGCAGCCCATCCCACTCTGCCTGAGTACACGCCGATGGCGAATGGGCTGTTCAGCGCGCGCCCTCGCGCCACGCTCTCCTCCAACAGCATTCGCGCCCGCTCGTACTGACCCTGGCGCGCCGCCAGTTCGCCAAGCGCGCAGAGCGTATACGCGAGAAACCCCTCGTTGCCTGCCGCCCGGCTCTGCACCACGGCTTCCTCCAGCCGCGTGGCCGCCCGTGCATACTCTCCCACGCGTATCGCTGCCCACCCCAGCTGCGTCAACAAGATGCCGACCTGAACGGCGTCGCCCGCCTCGCGCGCGAGCGCCAGACCTTCTTCAAGAAAGGTAGTCGCCATGCCGTAGTCGCCGACCTCCATCGCCACAATTCCCAGGAGGGTCAGCGTGATCGCGGCGCCGCTCGCGTCACCCAGGGTGCGGCACATCGCCAGCGCTTCAACCGCCAGCGCCCACGCCGCGGCGTAGTCCGACTGCCAGAAGGCCGCCCAGCCCGCCGAACGGAGCGCCAGCGCTCGAGGCCGACTTGGCCCCAGCGCCCCCGCCGCCGCCATCGCCCGCGTCAGGTACGCACCGCCTTCGCTGAACTGGCCGCGCGCATTCCACAGGTTGCCCAGGACGCCCGCCAGTCGCAGACCCATCTCGGCCTCGCCAACCGCCAGGCTCCACTCTAGCGCCGCCCGCAGGTTGTCATGTTCCTGGGTCAGGCGCGCCAGCCACTGTGCCTCCTGCCGTCCGCGCCGTTCGGGAAAGCCCTCTTCAGCGAGGCTGAGGTAGAAGGCGGCGTGGGCGCGCCGGATGAGATGAGCCTCACCACTCGTCTCGAGGCACTCCAGGGCGTACTCGCGGATCGTCTCCAGCATCCCAAAGCGCGACTCACCGTCGGGCGGCTCCACCGGCCGCACCAGACTCATGTCGACCAACGCTATCAATCCAGCCAGCACATCGCCAGGCAAGTCGCCCTCGGTATTGCAGACGGCCTCGGTCGCCTCCAACGACGAGCCACCGACGAACACGGCCAGGCGTCGAAACAGCGTCTTCTCACCCTCCCTCAGCAGATCAAAGCTCCAGTCGATGGTGTTGCGTAGCGTCTGATGACGTGAAGGCAGATCACGCGGTCCCCCTGTCAGGATCGGCAAGCGCTGTTCCAGGCGGTGGAGGAGCGCCTGGGGCGTGAACACCTTGAGGCGCGACGCGGCCAGCTCAATCGCCAGGGGTAGGCTATCGAGACGAAGACATATCTCCGCAAGGGCCGGCGCATTGTCGGGCGTCAAGACAAAGCTCGGCTTGAAGGCCTGGGCGCGCTGAATGAGCAGTTCGACTGCCGCGTACTGAGGCAGACTTTCCGTAGCTGGGAGGTTTTTCCGATCGGGGAGCGCCAGCGGCAGCACTGGGAACTCGCGCTCGCCACGCACATGTAGTGGCATCCGACTGGTCACCAGCGCCTTCAGCCGGGGGCACGCGGCAAGCAGGTCCGCCACGACCGGCGCGGCGGCTACGACCTGCTCGAAGTTGTCGAGCAGCAGCAGCACTGGCTTGTCGCGTAGGAAGTCCTGGAGGCTGGCCAGGAGTGGGCGCGCGCCCGTCTCGCGGAGGTCCAACGTTTGGGCGATGGTCAAGAGAACCAGGCTGGGGTCGCCGAGCGGGCTAAGGTCAACGAAGTAAACCCCCGCCCCAAAGTCGTCGTGCAACTCAGCTGCCACGTGTAGACCGAGGCGGGTCTTGCCTACCCCGCCGGGGCCTGTCAGCGTTACCAATCCTACGTCCGATTGGCGAAGCAGGGCCTGGATGGCGATCAACTCGCGCTCACGGCCGAGAAGAGGACTGCGG
>CAZJJF010000147.1:0-8782 GCA_964546245.1 uncultured Anaerolineales bacterium | reverse complement strand
CGCACCACCGAGGTCGTCGAGCACCGCGAGGGCGGCGACCCGTCCACCAGCCGCAAGTCGCCGGGCCGCACCAAGTACGACGCCATCACCCTGGAGCGCGGCGTCACCCACGATACCGAGTTCGAGAAATGGGCCAACAAGGTCTGGAACTTTGGCTCCGGCCTGGGGGCGGAGGTATCCCTCAAGGACTTCCGCAAGGACATCACCATCGAGCTGTACAACGAGGCGGGCCAGCTCGTGATCGCCTACAAGGTCTATCGCTGCTGGGTGTCGGAGTATCAGGCCATGCCCGACCTGGACGCCAATGCCAACGCCGTCGCTATCCAGCACATCAAGCTCGAGAACGAGGGCTGGGAGCGCGACTATGAGGTGGCCGAGCCGACCGAAGAGACGTTCACCGAGCCGCAATAGACCATGCGCGCCTTGACCGCGGCTGAGTTGCTTGACGTGTGGGAGGCGGGGCAGGGGTTGAGCCTGCCCGCCCGCGCCGCGACGCTGCTCGCCGCCTCGTCCGACCTGGGCTGGGACGGCGCAGCGGATCTGCCTATCGGCGAGCGGGACCGGCGGCTGCTGACCTTGCGCGAGTGGCTATTTGGGCCAGGTCTCGCCAGCGTGGTGGCCTGCCCGCGCTGCGGTGAGCGCCTGGAGTTGACCTTTACCATCGCGGACATCCGGGTTCCGGCCCTGGACGATGGCGCGGCGCATAGCCTGGCCATCGATGGCTACGCGGTGGAGTTTCGTCTGCCCACCAGTCGCGACCTGCTGCGGGTGGCCGACCGGGACGCCGAGACGGCCGCCGGGCGATTGCTGGCCGCGTGCGTGACGGCCAGCCGCGACGGTCAGCCCGTCGAAACTGACACGCTACCCGAAGCGGTAATTGAGGCAGTCGCCGCTCATATGGCCGCCGCCGATCCCCAGGCCGACGCCCGCCTGGCCCTTACCTGCGCCACCTGCGGCCATGCCTGGGACGTGGTGTTCGACATCGCCACCTTCCTGTGGCAGGAAATCGAGACCTGGGCGCAGCGAACCGTGATCGAGATTCACTGGCTCGCTCGCGCCTATGGCTGGACGGAGGGCGAGATTCTCGCCCTGAGCGCGCGCCGCCGCCGTCTGTACCTGGAGATGGTTCAGCGATGACAGGCTTTCTCACCCAACTCTTTGCCCGCGGCCTGGGCCAGGCTGACGTGGCCCGCCCGCGCCCCGTGAGTCGCTTCGAGCCGCTCGGCCCTGGCGACGCCTTGCCCCTTGCGCCGGCCTTCCCCCAGGCCGACGAGGGTCTTGAGGCGGCCGACGAGACGGTGACGAGGGCTGCGCCTCGCCCCGCCCCTCGGCGGGCGCGCTCCGCCTCACCCACCCCACGGCTAGTGGATGAGCCGACAGCGGATGAGCCTGGGCACGCCGCGTTCCACCCCACGCCGCCTGCGCCGCCGGACGCGCCGCGCTGGGACGCGCCATCGCCGACCGTGACGCCTTCGGCCGCACCTGTACCGCGCGTCACCGCCGTAGTTCGCGACAGCAGCGTAAGCCACGCCAATGAGGCGGCTGTCACGCCGCTCCCCACCCTCGCGCCTGAGCGCGCCGAAGCGCCGACACCGACCACGACCACCGCGCCGCTCGCAGCCTCTTACGCTGCGCCGATGCCGCCTTCGGCCAGCGCCCCTAGCGAGCGCGTCCTCGTACAGCCGGAGATTCGCCCACTGGTCGAGCGGTCCGCGCCGTTGTCGCCCGCGCCCCCCACGCTAACCCCCGCGCCGAGCGGGCCGACCGTTCACGTCACCATCGGTCGCCTCGAAGTGCGCGCTACCCAACCGCCCCCGCCATCCACGGCGGCACGCCGAGCCGAGCCGCAGCCGCCGGTCAAGCTCGATGAGTACCTGCGCCAGCGCGGCGGGAGGGGGACACCGTGAGCAATTCCCTCGCCATCGCCACCGTCACCGCTGCCCTGGCCCAGTTGGTGCGCACGGCGGCGCAGGGAGCCGTCGGCGGCGCGGACGTCATCATCGGGCGGCCGGAGGCGCCTGCCAATGGCGATGCCCAGCCGCGCGTGCGCCTGTACCTGTACCAGGTGACGCCCAACGCCGCCCTACGCAATGCTGACCTGCCCACCCGACGCGGCAACGGCGAGGTCGTCCAGCGGCCGACCGCCGCCCTGGACCTGCACTACATGCTTGCCTTCTACGGCGACGAGACGGAGATGGAACCCCAGCGCATGCTCGGCGCGGTCGCCCGCGACCTCCACGCGCGGCCCTTCCTATCGCGCCAGGCCGTCCTGGATGCCATCGCGGGGCAGGCCGTGTTGACCGGCTCCGACCTGGCCGACGCCTTTGAGCACGTGCGTCTCACGCCGCAAGCCCTCAGCCTCGACGAGTGGTCCAAGCTGTGGTCGGTGTTCTTTCAGACGCCCCACGCCCTATCGGTGGCCTACCAGGGCAGTGTCGTCCTCATCGAGAGCGACGACCGCGCCGCCCCTGGCCTGCCCGTGCTGCGACGCGGCGAGGAAGATCGCGGCGTTGACACGCTGCTGGGGCCGTTCCCCATCCTGAGCGCGGTTCACGTCGGCGACCCGGCCGACCGCGACCGTCTGCCACGACCGCCATCCTACCCCAGCGCCAACCTGGGCCACCTGCTGACTTTCAGCGGGCGCAACCTCGGTGGCGCGACCGTCACCTTGCGCTTCAGCCACCCGGGCCTGAGCACGCCCGTCGACATCGTCATCCCACCCGTCGACCGCACCCCCGACGAAATGCGTGTCGTGCTACCCAACGATGGCCCCGCGCAAGCGGCGTGGGCAGCCGGAGTCTATAGCGTAACGGCCGTCGTCAGCCGTGACAGCGGCGAGCGGGTATCCAACGTGCTGCCTCTCGCCCTCGGCCCGCGCGTGACGAGTATCACCCCAAACCCGGCAGCGCGTGACCTGGCAGGCAACGTAACCCTAACCCTGACCACCAGCCCTAACACTCTGACCGACCAGCCCGCTGTGCTCCTCCTGGCCGACCGCGAGGTCAAGGTCGAGCCGCGTGCCGCCGCCACCGATCCCCTCCAGTTCGTCATCGAGGACGCCCCCGCTGTCAGTCAGGGCGTGGCGCGGTTGCGCGTCGATGGTGTGGAGAGCCTGCCGTTCGAGCGCCAGGCCACCCCGCCACCGCCGCGCCTGGTCTTCGCCGACAGCCAGAAGGTAACCATCACATGATTGACACCGCGCGCTGGGAGGAGCAGAACAACGCCTACCTGGCCGCCGCCCTGGCCTGGCTGCGCCTGCGCCTGCGCCGCCTGGGCGACGCCCCCGCCCCGCCCATCGAGGTCGCCGCGCCGGCCGAGACCCGCTGGCCGTGGGAGCGCCGCCAGGCCCCCGCCCTGCCCGCTCCCACGCCGAGCCTTGACGACCAGATCGCGGAGGCAGCTCAGCGCATGGACGAGGCTGAAGCCGCTGAGCCGCCGCCCGCTCTCGTCATTCTGGGCCAGCGGCTGGAGCTGGACCGCTTCGAGCGCGACATCCTGCTCCTGTGCGCGGCGATGGAATTGGACCCGGCGGCGCCCGGCCTGGTCGCCCAGGCCCACGGCGATGCCCAGCGCACCTACCCCACCTACGGCCTGGCGCTGCGCCTGTTCGATGACCCGTCCTGGGAGGCTTTGGCCCCCTACCGGCCGCTACGGCACTGGCGGCTGCTGGAAATCAGCCAACCCGCCGCCGTGCCCCTGACCCAAAGCGCGCTGCGTATCGATGAGGTCATTCTCGACTATCTCAAGGGTCTGCGTTATGTCGACGACCGCCTCAGCGCGGTTATCAGCCCCGTCGCCGTGGCGAGCGACGAGCAGGGGCTGCCGCCCTCGCAACAGGCCACCGTTCAGGATGTGTTACACGGTCTGCGCCAGGCCCCCCAAGCGGAGCGCGCTTACGTGATTCAGCTGCTCGGCCCTGACGGCGACAGCAAACGCCTGGTCGCCTACCACGCCGCCGCCGAGGCGGGCCGCAGCCTCCACCACGTCGCCGCCGCCTGGCTGCCGTCCGCCGTCGGTGATCTGGAGACACTGGCGCGGCTGTGGCAGCGCGAGGACCAGCTGGCCCCGGTGGCCCTGCTGCTGGACGCGGCCGAGGTCGAGCGCGCCTCTGATACCGCCGCCCTGGTTGACCGCCTCATCCGCCGCAGCAGCGGCCTTATCTTCCTCGACAGCCGCGATGTATGGACCGGCCTCGATGAAACGGTGGCCCTGGTCGACGTGGCCAAGCCCACCCCCGATGAGCAGTATGCCGCCTGGCGCGACGCGCTAGGCAACCGCGAGCCGTGTGCGGCGCGACTGGCGGGACAGTTCAACCTGGACGTGAGTCGCATTCACCGTCTCGCCCGCGCCGCCGAGGGCGACACCACCGCGGCATGCGACGCGGTGTGGCGGGCGGCGCTGGCCGGATCACGCCCGCGCCTCGACGCCCTGGCCCAGCGCCTCGACGCCCGCGCCACCTGGGACGACATCGCCCTGCCCCAGATGCAGGAAGAGCAGCTGCGCCTCATCGCGGGGCAGGTTCCCCACCGCCGTCAGGTCTACGACGTGTGGGGCTTTCGCGACAAGATGAACCGTGGCCTGGGCATCAGCGCGCTGTTTACCGGCGACAGCGGCACCGGCAAGACGATGGCCGCCGAGGTCATCGCCAACGACCTGAATCTCAACCTATACCGCATCGACCTGAGCCAGGTGGTCAGCAAGTACATCGGCGAGACGGAGAAGAATCTGCGCCGCGTGTTCGACGCCGCCGAGGACGGTGGGGCCATCCTGTTCTTCGACGAGGCGGATGCCCTATTCGGCAAGCGTAGCGAGGTCAAGGATAGCCACGACCGCTACGCCAACATCGAGATCAACTACCTGTTGCAGCGTATGGAATCCTACGGCGGGCTGGCAATTCTGGCGACCAACATGAAGAGCGCGCTCGACCAGGCCTTCCTGCGCCGCCTGCGCTTCATCGTCAGCTTCCCCTTCCCCGGCCCCGCCGAGCGGCGGCGCATCTGGCAGCGCGCCCTGCCGCCGCAGACGCCCCGCGATGAGTTGGACTACGACTTCCTGGCGCGGCTGAACCTGACCGGCGGCAGCATCCATAACGCCGCCCTCAATGCCACCTTCCTGGCCGCCCAGGAGGCGGACCCCGACAAGCGCCGCGTGACCATGGAGCGCATCCTGACCGCCGTCCGCATGGAACTGCGCAAGGATGGGCGCGCCGTCAACGAGGCCGAGTTGAAGTGGACGCCGAGAGCCGCGCCCACTGCCCCGCGCGAGCCAGCCGTGGGCACGCCGAGCTGATGCCATGACCCACATCACCCTGCACATCGACCGCCTCATCCTCGACGGCGTCCATGTCGCCCCCGGTGACCGCGCCGCGCTCCTGGCTGCTGTGGAAGCTGAGTTGACGCGGCTGCTAAGCGCGAGAGGCCTGTCGAGCGACGTAGCGACGGGCGGATCACTGTCAGCAATCCGTGGCGGCGCTCTTCATGTTTCCCCCGGCGGGACCGTGGAGCAGCTTGGCGTCGGCATCGCCGGGGCCGCCTACTCAGGTCTGGGATCCGTGCCCAATACGGCTCCAGGGGCGGAGACGCGGCGATGACCGAGTATGTGACGGCGAACGCGAGGCAGCCAACGCCCACAGGGCGCCCGCCCCAGAGCGTCCTCCAACGCGCCTGCGCCTGCGGCAGGCACGTCGGCGCGGGTGGCGAGTGCGAGGCGTGTCGCAAGCAGCGCAAGGGGACATTGCAGCGCGCGGCGGTGAACACCGCCATCCTCGATCAGGCTCCGCCCATCGTCTACGAGGCGCTGCGCGGACCAGGACAGCCGCTGGATACCGCGACCCGCGACTTTATGGAACCGCGCTTTGGTTATGATTTCAGTCAGGTATCAACACGAGCGCAAGGGGGCGCCTCCGCGACAGCAGGCCTGGCTATTAGTGCACCCGATGATGTCGCTGAGCGCAACGCCGAGCAGACAGCGGGGCATATCATGAGCCAGGCGGCGCCGCTCATCGATGCCAGGCAGGACTTCAGCGGCGTCAGGATTCATACTGATGCCAGAGCGAGAGCATCAGCCCAGGCCATCGGCGCACTGGCCTACACGGTAGGCAACGACATCGTGTTTGGCGCCGGCCAATTCGCGCCCGGCACAGCCAAAGGGCGCCACCTGCTGGCCCACGAGCTGACGCATGTGGCCCAACAAGGGGCCATTGTTCGGCCCTACCGGCCCAAAGACGCCTTCAATTTCGGCAAGAATGACGACGCCACCCTGATTGAAGATTCCTTCAATCTCAAGAAGGACAAGGAAACCAAGCCCTGGATCAGGCTCGTGAAGGTTGAGTTCACTACCAAGAAGGCGGATACCGATGGCAACAACGCCTGGGTGGGCACTGCCACGGCATATTACTACGATAACCCTGCCAAGTTTGCCAACTTCACTTTCGCGGTGACAGGCGGCTCCGCAGAGCTGGGCAAGACCGACAAAGGCAGTTTCACCGTCCACCGTATCGAAGGTATTGGATACAACAGCGGCTCCTTCTCTGGTACAGAGGGCGTCGATTACAAGGCTTCCGAGCGGGAGGGGCCACGGAAACGCTACTCGAAAGACCTGCGCGGCAACATGAGCTACGCCGTCTTCTACAACAAGGGGGAAGCCCTACACGCCGGGCCTCTGGACTACAGCTCGCACGGCTGCGTCCACGTAGACTGGACTGACTACACCAACATCAAGCAGCTTAATTACCATAGCGTAAAGGGATTGACGAAAGTCGAGGTCAAGTACCCATAGCAGGCAGACCAACCACCAGGCCAGGACGGTTGTACAGACCCAGTGAGAACCGGCCCGATGAACTCAGCGCTTCAAGCCGTCTCAAAACTGAGCAGTTCGCCTCTACGACTTACAGCGCCTTGCTCGTTGCAGCGCGCAGCGATCCATGACGCGCCGCAGGGCGCTCGTGATGCCTCGCGTTCGCCGAGCCGGCCGCTGGGCCCGAGCGTGCGTCCCGACCTGAAACCACACTTCGGCTACGACTTCAGCCACGTCCGTGTGCATACCGATGCGCGGGCCGCCAGTGTGCTTCCCTACCCGGTTGGACGCAGCGTAGCCCCGCTACGGGTGCAGCGGCAGCCGGCGCCAGCGGGCGGCGCGGCGGATCGCCAGCAGGCCATCGCCGAATACGAGACCGACCGTCAACGGTTCGAGCAGGCCCAGACGGAGCATTTCGAGTCCATCGGCCAGATCATTCGCGACCACATCCTGCAGGCCGCTGGTTTCGCACGGGGCCAACGCCCGACTACACCCGATGAAGCCATGCGCGTGGTAACGCGGTGGGGCGTGACTCTCAACACTCTGACCAGCAACCTGCCGCAACTGGGTCAGTCGCTGGCGGGTCAGGTGCAGGGTCAACATGCCTCGTCGTCCGTCGCGCAACAGCAGACGAGCCTCATCAATGCCCTCAACCCGGCCGGTCAACAGGCCTACCAACAGGTCCTCCAGCGCGTGCGCGGCGAGCCGTTCTGGCGTCAGTACCTGGATACCAATGAGGTCTATATCTTCCCCGACCTCAGCGGAACCAATCGCTACGCGGGCTATACGCAGACGGGGACCGGGCGGACGGCGGAGGGCCTGACGACCCGTATCTACATCATCCACATCAGTAAGGACCGATTGGAGACGGGTGACGTGGCCGGTTCTGTGGCGACGCTCATCCACGAACTGAGCCATACGGTCTATCAACCGACCGTTCTGGCGCGCTCCCTGCAATCCTTCCAAACCGTCCTGGCCGAGCTACTGGCCGATCATCCCCAGATCAGCGCCTTGCGCCAGGGCGCGCCAGATGCAGCCGCGGCGCGGGAAACCCACATTCGGCGCATCCGCCAGATTCTGTATGAGGCCACAGGCTACGGCGAGGCAGAGATCTTCGTTCACTTGCAGCAGCTAACCGACCAGCCCACCGTCCAGGTGCAGGGGCAATCAGTGCCGGGTAGTCGCTACATTCTGGCCGTGGTAGAGGGATATGTGCAGCAGTTGCGGCGCATTGGGCTGCCACCGCGCCTGTTGGCGGGCATCCTCGGCTCCCTCGGCCGGCGGGTAGACCTTCTCTACGAGCGCCGCATCGCGGCCGCGCCGGCTGGCTCCGTTCAGCGGCGGCAGTTGGAACTAAGTCGGGACCAGGCGCGCGCGATTCTCAGCCTGGCAACGACCGAGTAGCCATCCAGCGAGCGATTCATGACTTCGACGCGCACCCAATCAGCCCAACCAGCGCCAGCGGCGCACACGACAGCGCCCGCCCCCTTGCGCCGCGTCGCCGTTCAGGACGCGCTTCTCTACGATATGCCACTCAGCGTCCGCGATGCGCTGAGCGCACCGGGTCAGCCGTTGGATGATGGGGTGCGTGCCGACCTTGAGCCGCGCCTGGGCCACGACTTCAGCCAGGTGCGCGTTCACACCGACAGCCGCGCCGCGGCGTCGGCACGCGCCTTCAATGCCCGCGCCTATGCCATCGGCCGCGACATTATGTTCGGCGCAGGCCACTATGCGCCTACCACCAACACTGGCCGTCGTCTGCTCGTTCACGAACTGACGCACGTCGCGCAGCAGAGTCAGGCGCGCCTCGCCGGGCCAGCCTCAGCGACCGACCATGCGCGCAGTGAAGCCGAGGCGCGGCAGACGGCCCACGCCGCTCTGGCGCCGGTCAGCCAGAGGCTGATGCCCATCAGCCCGGCGCCGATCGGCGTCGCGCCCGACAACGGCAAAGGCAAGAAGTCGTTCAGAATCAGCGACAGCGACATGC
>CAZJJF010000146.1:0-8821 GCA_964546245.1 uncultured Anaerolineales bacterium | reverse complement strand
GGGCCGTATCGCCGGGGCGACGGTAGACGTTTTAGTCATGGATGTTGTACGGCCGATGCCCCCAGACTCCCCGTCGGCCGCCTAGAAGAGAGTTTTGAGACCCATGCCGACGCGACTCAGTCTCTGGTGTGACCGTTTGATGGAGGCCGGCTGGCTCGCCGCCCTCCTGCTCGTGCCCTTGTTCTTCCAGACCTCGACCGCTCGCATCTTCGAGCCGGATAAGATGCTCCTCGTCCGGGTGATTGCCCTGGTGATGGCGCTGGCGTGGGCCGTGCGCATGATCGATGCGCGACTGGCGCGGGGTGACACCGACCCCAGCGCCGCCCAAGATGAGCCAGGCTTCTGGAAACGTGTCTCGCCCCTCATCTGGCCGACGCTGGTCATCGTCGCCGCGACGGCCCTGGCGACCGGCGCGTCGATTGCCCTGCGGGCGAGCCTGCTGGGCGCGTACCAACGCGGCCAGGGCTTCGTCTCGGTGGCCGCCTTCCTGGTCATCTTCCTGCTCACCCTGACCTATCTGCGCCGCCGCGACCAGGTGGACCGCCTGGTGACGGTCATCATCCTGGCCAGCGTGCCCGTGGCGCTGTTTGGCATCCTGCAATGGGTCGGGATAGGCCCCGGCGTTTTCAGCGGCCTGTACGCCGGGCGGGCCTTCAGCACCCTGGGTAACCCCATTTTCCTGGGTGGCTACCTCATCGTGGTCCTGCCGCTGACGCTGGTGCGCGCGCTAGGCCCCGCGTCCGGTGGCCGGCGCGCCATCTACGCCGCTCTCGTGGCTCTCCAGCTGATCACCCTGGGCATCACCTTCAGCCTGGGTGCGTGGGTCGGCTTTGCCGTCGCCGCCGGCCTCTTCACCCTGGCAGCGGTGGCGCTGCGGGGTCGGCGCGGCGCGATTCTGGCCGTGGCGATTGCCGCGCCCCTGGTGGTCGGCGGCCTTGTCCTGGCCCTCAATACGTCGGCCGCCCGTACTGAGCTTGCCGCATCCCCCGTTGCGGTGCGCCGCATCAGCCGCCTGTTTGACGCCGGTGACCGCTCGACCCTGCGGGTGCGCCTGCTGCTGTGGGAAGCCGCGGCGCGCACCATGAGCGTCGACCCGGTGCGGCTGCCCTTCGGCTATGGGCCTGAGACCAACCTTATCACCCTCAGCGCCAACGTCTCGCCTGCCCTGCGCTACCTGGGTGATGCGGACAAAAACCCTGACCGCTCGCATAACGAGATCTGGGACCGCCTGATCGAGACCGGCGTCCTGGGCCTGGCGGGCTACCTCTGGCTCGTCATCGTCGCCTTCTATCTGATTGTACGCCGCCTGGGGCTGGTCGCGAGCCGTGACCGCCTGTGGACCTTCGTCGGCCTGACCGTCGGCGGGGCCGCCGCGGGCGGATTGATTCCCGTGCTGGCGGGCCTGAGTCTGTACCTGGGCATCGGTGTGACGGTGGGGTTGTTGCTGGGCCTGTGGGTCTTCCTCGCCTCGGCGGCGCTGGGCCGCGTTAGCGACACGAACCTGACCACTGAAGGCCGCTGGCTGCTCATCGCGCTACTGGCTGCCCTGGCCGGCCACTTTGTCGAGGTCAACATCGGCCCCGCCGACCCGACGCGCCGCCTGATGTTCTGGGCGCTTGTGGCGTTGGCCGGCGCCCTCTCGGCGCGCCCGGCCCTCCTCACGGCCAAACAAGCTCTACCCTACCGCCCCACGCCCGCCCTGGCCTATGGCGGGGTCGCCGCCCTTATGCTGGTGACGCTGGCCTACGCCTTCATCCCCCTCGACGGCTTCACCCTGGCCGCCAACAGCTACGGCATCGTCTGGTTCATGCTCTTGACCTTCCTCGTCGGCGGTATTTTGCTTTGGCATGAAGCGGCCCGCGAGGCGCGAGAGGGCGGCGCCGCTGCCCCGTCGCCGCTGCCTGTGCTGGGTATCGCGGCGGCGGGCTTCCTGGTCATGCTGGCGCTGCGGACGGCGGTGCTGCTGGGCGGTGGCGACGCCCTGTCGCTGCTGTGGGTGTACCTGCTCGCCTTCGGCCTATCCCTCGCCCTGATTGCCACCTGGCTGCCGATGGCATCGCCGCCGGCCGGCCGCACCAACCCGCTGGCGCTGGTCGCCTACGTGCCCCTGGCGCTGGTCGCGCTGGCCGCGACGGCGGTGGGGGTCGTGGCCCCCGTGCAGACGGATATGGTCATCCGCACCGCCGAAGCCTATCTGGAAGCGGGCGACCCAACGACCGCGCTACGCCTGGCGAGTCGAGCCGCGGCCGAGCAGCCCGGCGAGCCGGTCTACGCGCAACAACTCGGCGAGTGGTTGGCCGGGGTGGCGCCGCTGGCGACCCTGCCCCAGGAGCGAGACGCCCTCTATGGCCAGGCGGTCGAAGCCTTCGGGCTGGCGGCGCAGCAGTGGCCGAGCTATGGCGATTACCAGTATAACATCGGCCACACCTATCTGCTGTGGGCGCAGCAGGCACAGGACCAGAACCAGCAGCAACAGCTGCTGGCGGCCGCTTTCCGGAACCTGCAAAACGCGGCCCTCCTCGACCCCAACGAGCCGGATCACTTCGTGGAGGCGGCCCAGACGGCGATGCTGGCCAATCAGGGGGCGGCCAATATCCAGGCGCTGCTCCTCCAGGCCCTGAATCTGGACCCGCGCAACGTCCAGGCTTACGTGCTGCTGGGTCGCCTGTATCTGTCCCAGGGGCAAGGCCCGGCCGCCGAGAAGGCGCTGCAGAACGCGGCGCAGCTCAACCCCAAGGGAGCGCAGGCGGCGGCCGTCTACAGCGCGCTGGGAGACTTCTACCAGCGTACCAATCGCCTGCCGGAGGCCATCGAAGCTGTCCAGAAGGTGGTGGACCTGGCGCCAGACAACTACGTGGGCTACCTGAACCTGGCGGGCCTATACCAGCGGGCTAACAAGCAACCCGAAGCCCTCAAGGCCGCCCAGCAGGCGCTCACCCTGGCCCCTGCGGATGCCCGTCAGCGCGTCCTCGACGCGATTAGCCAGATACAGCAAGGCGCGCAGCCTTCCCCGTAACCAGGACGGCTGCTTCAACGTCTTCCACCATAGGCCTTGCGCACGAGGCCCGCCTGGCCGTACCCCGCCCACCAGCGGCGCGGGCAGCGTCAGCGGGCCTCTGCCCTGGTCGGTCCTTCGCCTAGCCCTGGAACGCAGAAGGTGCAGCGTGTCTCGTCTCAACTATGTTCCTGCCCTTGTGGCCGCCATGGCGGCCCTGGCCCTCTTGCTTGCCCTCGGCGGCATGCCCCTCGCCCTGGCCGGTCTCGATACCGTCCAGGATGCTACCGCGACGGCCGTCTTCCCGACCATTGTCGGTACGGCCCCCACCCCCGTGCCGACGGACCCTCTGGGCGACCAGAACTTCCTCTGGGTCAGCGCCGCGCCGGGCGCCCCCTATCGGCCATCGGACCCTGACCACCCCATCGAGTTTGAAGAGGGGACAACCAATCTCTATTTCAACTTCTATTATGCGGCCCCCTTCAGCCAGTTTCGCTATAGCATTGAGGTCCGCAACAATTTCGGCGGCGCGGTCGGCCCCCGTCTCGAGGGCGACTACCGCCCCGACCAGGGCCCCGTCACGGTAGCCTGGTCTCCCACCTCTGGCTCTCTGCCCAGCGTCGCCAGCCCCTATCGGACCCGGATCACCTTCTTTCTGCCTGGTAGCAGTGTCTATTTCGACTATGTCTGGGCCATTGGCAGCACCTTGAGACTCGACCGCCCCGTCTATGGCGGCGCCGAGCCGGCGATTGTGGAAGTGCTAGACCGAGGAGCCAACACCAATTCCAACGCCCTGGACGTCATTACCACGGTTGTCGCGCGCAGCCAGACCCAGGGCCACCAGGTGACGCTGAGCCTCCAGGAGACGAGCTTCGCCAGCGGCCGCTTTCGCACCAAAGGTAACGCCCAGTTTCCGCATCTCGCCTTCTGCCCTTCGGATACGAACTGTGCCGATGGACAGTTGCAGGTCGATCCCGATGGGGACCACATCATCGTGACCTACGTGACCACCAGCGGCATCAGCCTGCGCAAGGACGCCGACTGGCAGCCCCACAGCGCGGCGACCCCTGGCCCCGGCACACCCTCCACGCCGGTTGCCTCACCTACCATCACCCCAACCACCACGCCCACCTTCCCCAGCGGGGCGCGCGAGGTGCTGTTGACGCCCGTCATCACCAGCATGCCCGTGCCCGGCGCGACGGCCGAGGCCGTGGTAGGCGCGCGGGCGGGCTACGTTCGCGGCCCCCAGTGCGACCCACCCGGCTGCATCTACGTCGGCTCGACGACCATCGGTGGCAACACCTCGTCGGACATGCAGGTCGGCTTCCGCGACGGCAGCTATCCCCAATACATGGGCTTCATCGAGTTCAGCGTACCTGCGTCGATATCGCCCGGCGCTCACCTCGTCAATGCCGACGTGAAGTTGACGGGGACAGCCAACTCGACCCTCGTCAACCTGTACCTGAAGGCCGAGGGCGAGTGGCGTGTCGATCTGGTGGACCTGGGGACGACACCCATCGACCTCAACCTGAAGTACGGCGACCTGTTCGCGGCCGAGGGGTTGGGGCAGCTGAGTCCCGCCCTCGTCCCCCACGACCTGGCCGCCAACAGGCCCAATCGACTCTTCTTCGACACGGCCACCCTGGCCGCGCTGCAGAGTCAGATCAGCACCCATCGCCGCGCGGTATTCCGCATCTCTGGCCCCACCGACGCGCCCGTCAGCGAGGACGCCAATAGCTTCTTCTGGAGTCTGGTCGGGGCGGCCGCGCCTGTCTTGCGCCTGAACTACCTCGACCCGCTACCGACCGATACCACGTCCACCCCGACGCTGACCCCCACCGCGACGGCGACGGCCACACCGGACAGCGGGGCGCCAACCGCCTCGGCAACGGTCGGGGCCTCGCCCACCGCCAGCCCCACGGCGACGGCAACCGCCACACCGACGGCCACGTTCACCGCCACCGCGACGGCGACACCCACCCAGACCCCCACCCCCACGCCGCCACCCGTGTCGCCGCGCTGGAGCCAGCCCTATTACGTGGGCGAAGCCGCCGTGGCGCGACTGGAGGTTTACGACCCCGACACGCTGGACATGTCAGTCACGGTCGAAATCTACAGCGATACCCCACCGGCCAACAGCCTCTACCTGACCCTCTATCGCACGGACCCCATCGATCCCATCTTTAGGTCCGAGAGCGAGGCCGGGGCCGTGCGCTTCTGCACGGACTGCCCCGCCTCCTCGTCGACCGTGGGCAACATCTTGAAGGTCGCGCCCGAAGCCGCACTCTACGTCAAATACCGCCGCCAGCCCGTGTGCGCGCCTTGCCAGGCCCAGGCGCGCTGGTACGCTGTGGCCCCGACGGCCACGCCGACCGAGACGGCCACGCCGACCGTCAGCCCGACACCGACGGCGACACCGACGGCCACGCCGTCCCCTACGGAGACACCCATCGCCACGCCTACCATCACCGCGACGGCGACGGCGACGGCGACCCTAACCGCCAGCCCCAGCCCCAGCGTGACGGTGTCTGTTACCCCCGCGACACCCATCCCCCCCACAGCCACGGCGACGGCCACGACCCCGCCCGAGCGCTACGCTGTCTATCTGCCTTACCTGGCCGCCGGCTGTGGCGCTGGCTGTGGCTCAGTGGCAGTGGAGACCAGCTTCGGCGCGCCAGGAGAGTAACGCTATGCTACGTCGCTTCCCATGGATTCTGCTATTGGCTGTCATCCTGTTGGCAGGCTTCGCGGCCCCCGGCCCACTGGCCGCCGCCCCGCCGGCCCAGGGGGCCACACCCACCGCGACCCTGCCCGGCGGGGGGAATGTTTTGACGGCAACGCCCACAGTGACGCTGACGCCCACGGCGACGGCTACGGACGCCGCCTCGCCGACTCCCTCCAACACGCCCACGCCCAGCCCGACCCCGCCACCCTGTCCGTATCCCGTGGGCGAGTCGAGCTACACCTACGTCTGGATGAGTCGCGAGCCGGGCGGCCCGCCCCAGAGCGACTTCCCCGCCGGTACCGTGACGGCGTATATCAACCTGTGTTTTACTCAGGCCGGTGTCTACAATGTCCAGATTGTTGACGACTTTGGCCGCCCAATGACAGGACGCTCGGGGACGTACCCTGGCTCAGGCGTGACGACCGAAACACGCCCCGTCGATATTCCTCTCTTCCCGACGCCCAATCAGCAGCCCTATCGTACCCGCCTGTCCTTCCCCAGCATTTTTCCGGACATCGTCGGCAGTTGGGAGTGGACGGTGGGCACGATCATCACCTTCGACCGCGAGCAGTATTATGGCACGGCTGACGTGGCAACCATCACGGTGTATGATGCCATCTCCGCGTCCGATGCTTCGGTCCAGGCCCGGGCCGGTAGCTATCGCGCCGATGGGGCGATTCTCGACTCGACGCTGCTGACACTGACGGCCAGCCCCGCCAATAGCGGCCGCTTCCAGGGTACCCTCCGCTTCCAGCAGGGCGGCGGCCACCCCCCGCCGGGGATTATCCTGGTCGAGCCTGGCAGCCGCCTGGGGGTCGAGTACACCCGTGCCAGCCCGCCGGTGAGCGTCGGCGCGACGGCCTTCTGGAACCTGCCACCGACGCCAACCAATACTCCCACCCGCACCGCCAGCCCGACCGTGACGGCCACCGCGACGGCCACCCCATCGCCGACCATCACGCCCACCCCGACCCAGACCCTGACGCCAACGCGCACCCTGTCGCCGACACCGGGGCCAAGTGCGACCCCGACAGCCACGGGCACAGCCACCGGCACGCCCACGGGCACGCCGGTCCCCACCTGGACCCCGATCGCGGGTAGCCTGGTCGTCAACCCGGCCAGCGCGCAGTTGGGCTACTTTAGCGCCCTCCAGGGAGCGCAGGTTCCCGCCGAGCCGTGGGCGGGTATCTGGACCAGCGGCACCACTATCTACAACGGCGTGGCGCAGTTCGACCTGAGCGGCCTGCCCGCCAACGCCGTCGTGACCTCGGCCTCGGTATCCCTGACTGGCCGCCTCAACTACCTCAGCGCCAGTCTGCCCTACTCCTTCACCCTGAACCTGATGCCGACCCAGTACGGAACCTTCGTCGAGACCCAGCCCCTGGCGAATGCCACCTTCAACGACATTCACAACGCGCCGGCGACAGTCGCCGCGCCAGCCATCGACTCCAGCGCGCTGGGTGTCGGCGTTACCAACGTCTTCCCTCTCAACTCGTCCATCTTGCCGACCATCGCAGCGCGGCGCGGGCAGACGGGTCGGGTGACCTTCCGCCTCGATGGGCCGCAAAGCGGCGCGAACAACCTGTTCTCGTGGTGCGGCCTCGTGACCTACGGCTCCCTGGGCAGCCAGATCTGCCTGCCCAACCAGCGCCCCTTGCTCAGCCTGACCTACACCGTCGCCGCGCCCACCTTCACGCCCACCGCCACCCAGCCGCCGACGGCGACACCGACCCAGACCCCGACGCCGACCGTGACGCGCACCGCCACGGCGACCCTCAGGGGCGCCCCCCCCGGCACCGCGCCGGCGGCAGGGCCGCGCACGCCGCCCGCCCCCGCCCCCCCCACCGGCACGGCCACCGCCACACGCACGCCAACGGCCACCGCCACCGCCACTGCCACGGCCACCGCCACGGCGACGGGCACGCCGACCGTGACCCCCATCCCGACCCTCGGCATGATCTTCGTCGGCCACGAGCCGCAACGCACCTACTTCACCACCGCTGACGAACTGTGGGTCGAGGTCATCGATCCCAACCCGCCACCCTCGCCCAAGCTTAGCATCAGCGGCGCGGCCCTCGGAACTTCGCTGGAAGTGCCGCTGACGCCCGTCGCGGGCGACCCCACGCGCCTGGTCATGGCCCAGCCGGTGCGCTTCTGCACCGCCTGTGCGGGCAACGACCAGGCCCAATTGCTGCTCAAGGTTGCCAACAATACCCAGATCCGTGTTCTGTACAGCGGCCTGCAAGGCTTCGCACGCTGGTATGAGGGCACGGCGACGCCGACCCAGCCCCCACTTCAAGCTCGTCCGACACCGGCACGCCATCGGCCATCGCCACCGCCACCGCCACCGCGACCGCCACGGCCACCGGCACGGCGACACCGACCGCCACGGCCACCGCCACGGCTACCGCCACTGCGACATCGACTGCCACGGCCACCGCGACGCCCACGCCGCTGCCGACGACCGCCCTGTACTTCGACCAGGAGAATGGGGCCTACGTCGGCCTGTCGGCCGTCGCCGTACTGACCCTGTACGACGCCGACTCACCATCCACGTGCGACCCCAACGATACCCGGCAGGCCATCGTGTCCAGCTCCAGCGACCCCTACGCCTTCGAGGTCACGATGAAGCCCATCATGGCGTGCAGCCCCGTCTACACCACCCTGGCTTCCAATCAGAACATCACCTTCTGTACGGCATGCGCGGCCAGTGACCCCGCCCAGCGCATCCTCAAGGTGGCCGACGGCGACGAGCTTGTGGCGGAGTATATCGTCGACGGGCGGCCGGCGGCCATCGCGCGGGCGCACTGGTTCGCCCTCCCGCCGACCGTCACACCGACAGCCACGCCGACGCTGACGCCGACCGTGACCACCACACCGACGCCCGGCCCCTCGCCGACGCCGACGCGGACACCCACCGCCACGGCCACCGCCACGCCAGAGCCGGAGCGGCCGTATCAGCTCTATCTGCCCTTGCTGGCAGCCGGCGAGTAATACCGCTTTCCACTGTATCCAGGCCCTCTGAACGTCGGCAGGCCGTATCCCGGTACGGCCTGCTGCGGTTTAGAGTGTGTCGCCGCCACGCACATGCTCGGCCTGCC
>CAZJJF010000145.1:0-8878 GCA_964546245.1 uncultured Anaerolineales bacterium | reverse complement strand
GGCCGTCGTGGCGGGCCTCGTCACCGTCGGCGCGACCGCGTCTGCGGAGTCGATGCTAAAGCCCGGCTACTCCGGCCAGCTTATCCACGTCGTCAAGTGGGGCGAGACGCTGAATGGCATCGCCGACCGCTACGGCACGTCGCCCGTGGTCATCATGAACGCCAACGGGATACGCGACGGGCGTAAGCTTGCTGTTGGCAGCCGGCTGACGGTGCCGGTCCGCAACTACGTCTCGCCAGGGCACACGGCGCCGCCTGTCGCATCATCGCCGCCGCCTGCCAAGTCGGCAGCGGGAGGGTGTGTCCCATACACCATCCGGCCAGGCGACTCGGTCAGCAGCATTGCCGCCCGGTTCGGCGTCAACCCGATGTCGCTGATTCAGATCAACAACATCATCAATCCCAACTACATCCACGCCGGCGTGACCATCCGCGTCTGCGACGTTGCCTACGCGCCCCCGGCCCAGGTCTCCTGGCAACCCGCGCCCCAGGTCATCGTTCAGCCCGTGGTGGTCGTACCGCCGCCGCCACCACCGCCACCGCACCCCAAGGCTGTCGCGCCGCCGCCACCGGCCGCCTGCACGGGTAGCTACACCGTTAAGTCCGGCGATACCCTGTCGGGCGTCGCGGCGTACTATCGCACAACCGTCTGGCAGCTGCGTAGTTCAAACGGCCTCACGTCGGACTGGCTGTACGTCGGCCAGGTGCTGGTCGTCCCCTGCACCGCGCCGCCGCCACCACCGGCCCCCAAGCCACCGCCGGCCTACCATAAGCCCGTCGTGGTCCCCGCCATCTGTAACCCGTCGGTGTCCGTCACCCAGCCGCTCAACAACGAGACCATCGGTGGCGTGGTTGGCATCATCGGGACTGCCACCATCTCGAACTTCCAGTTCTACAAGGTCGAGTACGGTCAGGGTGAAGTGCCGTTCAACTGGATCAGCATCGGGGGAACCCAATCCCAGCCGGTCACCGGCACGGCATTGGCGTGGTGGGATACCGCGACCGTTCCGAATGGCGTGTACCGGTTGAAGTTGACTGCTGTGGATAATCAGGGCCAGTTCCCAACGCCGTGCAATGTGCGCGTGGTGGTGGAGAACTAACCGCCTGCTGCGTCCTGTCTAGACTCATGGGGTTGGCGAGGAGCCGATAGGCATCACAGCCGTCGTCTCCTCGCTTCCCACATGCAAAGGTTCGACCCGCGAGATGACTCATGCGCCAACTTCTCTTGTTACTGCTGCTTAGCTTCCTGCTACTCCTGGCCATCCCTCGTCCGGTCTCGGCAGACGGCCCTATCGTGTACGTCGTCCAGTCCGGCGATACCCTGAGCGGCATCGCAGAACGCTACCAGACGACCCCCGATGCCATAGCTCGCCTCAACAATCTGAACGATCGCGACGTTCTTCAGCCCGGCCAGAAGCTGGCCCTGTTGACAAGGGCTGGGGGCGAAGTGGGAGCCGCCGATACGGACGCCGCTCCCGTCGGCCCGCGACGCGACACGCAGCCCCAGCCGGTGCACCTTGTTGTCGCCGGCGAGACGCTCGGCAGTATCGCCGCCCAGTATGACACAACCGTCGAGGAGCTTGTCACCCTCAATGGCCTGCCATCGGCCAGTCTGATCAGCGTTGGGCAACTCATCAAGCTGCCCAACGCACCGCCGACCGCCAGTGAAACCACGCTGGCCGCTCTGCCGGTCGGTCGCACGGCTGACTACACCGTTGAAGCGGGTGATACGCTGTCGGACATCGCCTTCCGCTACGGCCTCGACGCGCGTACCGTGGCCGTGGTCAACAACCTGCCGGCCGACTCATGGCTGTGGCCAGGGCAGAAGCTCCAACTGCCCGTCGAGTGGCAGGTGAAGGATGCGCCCAAGCCGGCCCTGCGCAAACGTATCGAGGTGGACGTCAGCGACCAGCGCGCGTATGCCTGGGAAGGCAATGTGCTGCGCTACAAGTTCGTGGTCAGCACAGGCCTGCCCGGCTATAACACGCGCCGCGGCCGCTTTGTCATCCAGAGCAAGATTCCCATGGCCGTGTCGACCGGCCTCAACCTCGACATGCCCTACTGGATGGGTATCTACTACGCCGGTAGCACCGAAAACGGCTTCCACGCTTTGCCCATCAACCGCACCACGAAGGTCAAACTATGGGGTGGCTTCATCGGGCGGCCCATCTCCTACGGCTGTATTGTCCTGCGCGATAGCGACGCCGCCGTCCTCTACAAGTGGGCGGAGATGGGAACCCTGGTCGAAATCCACGACTAGGTTTCTAGCAACGGAACTTTTCAGCCGCCCCGGGCGTCAAGTCTGTGGGCGGCTATGCTTTCTGGTCGCCGGTCAGGAGACATGCTATGGGGAAAAACAGTCTGCGTTGGCTGACGCTAGCGCTGATTATGATGTTGGCCGCCTGCGGCCCCGCGCCAACCGGCAGCGGAGCAAGCGGCCCCGCCGCGCCGACCGCCGCCGGGCGACCAGCAGCCACTTCGCTCCCGCCTGCCACAGCCACGACCGCCCCTACCAGCGCACCACTTCCGGTGGTAACGGCCACGCGGCCCGCGTCAACCACCGTACCTGCCTCACCCGCCCCGCCAGCCGCGACACCGCCTGCAGCGGGCGCAACGGGGCAGGCAGCCGACGCCGGGTTGGCGCGCGCCATCGCCAACGCGCAGGCCGATCTCGTCCGGCGCTTCGGCCCCAGCGCCCTCGGCGCGACTGTCGTCCAGGCCGAAGCCGTCGAGTGGCCCGACGCCTCCCTCGGGTGCCCCGCGCCGGGCATGATGTACGCGCAGGTTGTGACCCCTGGCTACCAGGTTGTGCTGCAAAGCGGGGGGCAGACTTTCGCCTATCACGGCGACAGGAGTGGGAACATGAAATTGTGTGGGACAGGGACTATGGCAACCACGCCCCAGGCCCCCAACCAGGGCGGTTCAGGCGGCGCACCCTCGACAAGTAACCTCAATGCGGAGATCGCCGCCGCCAAAGCGGACCTCCTGAAGCGCGTCCCAAGCCTCAAGGCCGAGGATATTCGGGTCGTCTCGGCTGAGTCGGTAACGTGGAATGACGGTAGCCTGGGCTGTCCCAAGCCGGGCATGATGTATACCATGGCGCTGGTGCCGGGCTACCGGATCGTCCTGGAAGCGGGCGGCAAAACCTACGACTACCACGGCGCAAATGGGCGCCCCCCCGTGCTGTGTGAGCCGGGCAGCGGGGGGCAGCCTCGCCCCGCCTTCCCAGGCGGAACCCCCGGCACACCCGCTGCGCCTACTCAGTAAGGGCAACACGCGATTGCCCTATCCACGCCTACGGTAGCTCTACCACGGGCGGAACGTAGCGCACGTGAAGGCGCGGTGGGTGGCCACCGGCCCCGCCATCCCAGCCAAAGATGCCCCGCCACGGCGACGCCGCGTCGCCATCGACCCGGAGACTCAGCGGGCGCCGGAGCGCGGCGGCGAAGCGCGCCATATCCGCCTGGGCCACCTCAAAGCGGTTCACCACATCCACCCCCACCTCGGCGTCGGTGACGACCGACCGCAGCCGCACCGCCACAGGCGCGGTCGCCGCCTCGTACCAGTTCATTGCCCACAGGCCATCACCCACCGACGGCTCCAGCAGGCTTAGCGACCACGAGGCGCCGCTGCGCAAATCCAGGTATGTCGCATCGGCCCCCGTCAGCTCCATGCTGATGCCGGTGACTGCCGCGCCCTCAGGCAGTGGGACGGATGGCAGCTGGAACAGGCCATAATAAGCAAGTTCACGAGGCGCGTCGAGGCCTGCGTAGATCAGGTCGGGGCGCACTACATCCTTCGGCAATAACGGCCGCGCGTACCCCGACAGATCCTGGCTGCCCGAGACTGTCACATCCACCGGCGCCGGCGGAATGGCCATCACCACGACGCTGGCCTCGGTTCGCGCGCCATCACTCGCCCGGACAAGGGTGGCGGGTACTGGGAAGATGCCGCCGGCCATAGGGCGCGCCTGGAAACGCACCACGAAGCGATTTTGCCCACCGCCCCCCAGGCTCACTTGCAGGCGCAGCGTCTGCCCCGCGCGGGGGAGATGGTCGGGCGGCGCAGCGTTGAAGTACCACGACGTCCCCGCGCCACCATCCGGACTCTCAGCCCCGACAGTGGCGGCATCGAGCGGCTCACTGACCCATTCGTACACGTAATACACGTCCCCAGTCTCCAGAATCAGGATCGCCTCAAAATCGTAGCGGGTGCCCGGCCGCCCATAGGCCTGGGCAGCCTGCCACTGGATGACCAGCGCATGCTGCGCGCCAAATACGCCGCCCGTTAGCACGTCTGCGTACCACTCGCCGTGGCCTGCATTCCCAGCGCCCAGGTCAAGGTCAGTCCACAAAGGGGCTAGCGTAGGATTGGGCGGTTGCGCATCGGGCAGCAGTCGATTAAGGTAGGTGATGTCTGTCTGCGTCACCCCGCCCGGTACAACGTAGCCATTGCTGACGAGGCCGAACGTGCCGTAGCTCTGACCCAGGTAGTTGAACAGAGGAACGTCGGCGGCCAGGCCAATGTTGATACCCACCTCATCGCCCTCCGTGCCCTGGGGTAGCGGCGCAACCCCCGTCACCGCTGGCAGGTCAATGAAGGGGAGCGCAGGGGTCTGCCCCGCCAGGCTATCCAGAAAGGAGAACACTTCCCCTGCGCCTTGCAGGCTAAAGTTAGCATGGACAGTGCGCTTGTCGGGACTGTACGCTCCGCCTACGATGCTGCCAGGCACAATATCAAGCGCCGGCGGCAATGGCACGTAGAGTTGGTAAGCCTGGGGCTGGGCTGAGACATTCGTGGTGGTGATGGCAAAAGTGACGGGCCGTCCGGCATCGACCACGGAAGGGAGCGCCGTGAAAGCGAGACCGGTCGCCTGGCGGGCGCGCGGGCTACCCTGCTTGCCCCCGGCAGCCCGCGCGGGGCGCGGCACATCGTGGAGCGCGGGCTGGACGACGACAGGGGTCGCCGCCCCCGGACGGTATGGGACAGGGCCGTTGGGTGTCGGAGGATCGGCCGCGGCCTGGCCAACAGTCAGGCACGTCAGCCACATAGCCAACAGACTAGCCCACAGGGCACGATATCGCATGAAGAGACCTCAGCCTCGCGGCTCGTCGGGCGCTGAAGCATGCGCGCTGTGCGCAGGCAGTTCGTACGCCTGGAACTCGCCACGCAGCACCTTTTTGTCGAACTTACCTACACTGGTCTTGGGGATAGTGGGCACGAAGACAACGTCGTCCGGCAGCCACCAACTGGCAAAGCGCGGGCGCAGGAAGTCGAAAATCTCATCGCGCGTCGCCGCCTCGCCCGGCTTGAGAACTACACAGGCAAGGGGCCGCTCCTGCCAGCGAGCGTGGGGCACGGCGATCACCGCCGCTTCCAGCACCTTTGGGTAAGCCATCAGGGCGTTCTCCAACTCAACGGTCGAGATCCATTCGCCACCGCTCTTGACCAGGTCCTTAGTGCGATCGACGAGTTGGATGTAGCCTTCCGCATCGATGACGGCGACATCGCCGGTGCGGAACCACCCATCCTGGAAAGAGGCAGCGCTGCGGGCGTCGTTGTAGTAGCCACTGATAACCCACGGTCCGCGTACCTGCAACTCGCCCATGGTCGCGCCGTCCCACGGCACTTCCTCGCCGACCTCGTTGGCAACCCGCGCCTCGATCACCAGCGACGGGAGGCCCTGCTTGGCGCGTACCTTCAGCAATTGGTCGGGTGGCAGGTCGGCCAGGGTGCTCTTGACATGGCAGACGGACCCGACGGGCGTTGTCTCCGTCATGCCCCAGGCCTGCACGATGCGCAGCCCGAGGCGGTCGTAGGTCTCCAGCAGGCTGGCGGGGACGGCCGAACCGCCCACGTAGATATCGCGAAGGTGAGACAGGTCGTAGCTGCCCTGGGCAATCAGAGGGGCGGCCCCGATCCAGATCGTTGGCACGCCCGCCGCCACGGTAACTTCCTCCTGCGCCATCAGCTCAAGTACCGCCTGGGGCGTCATGAACGCGCCGGGGAATACCTGCCTGGCGCCGACGAGGGTCGAGGTAAACGGGAAGCCCCACGAGTTGGCGTGAAACATTGGCACCACGGGCAAGACGGTGTCAGCCTCGGACAGGCCGCAGGTATCCGCAGCAGCCTGAGCCAGACTGTGCAGGAACAAGGCGCGATGGGTGTACAACACCCCCTTCGGATTGCCGGTCGTGCCCGAGGTGTAGCACATCATGGCCGCCTCGTTCTCGTCCAGCGCGGGCCAGTCGTAGCTCGCATCGCCCTGGGCCAGGAAATCCTCATAGCGCACCACAGGCGCGAGGCTCGTTTCCGGTAGCGGGCCATCGCCCATGACTACGTACAGCTTGACCGTCGCAAAGTGGTCCTTCATCTTCTCCAGGACCGGCACGAGATTGTCATCAACGAAGATGACCTGGTCCTCGGCGTGGTTGACGATATAGGCGATCTGATCCGGGAATAGGCGGATATTCAGCGTGTGCAGGACACGACCCGAGCACGGCACGGCGAAATACAGTTCTAGATGGCGGAAGGTATTCCAGGCGAAGGTGGCAACACGCTCACCCGGCGCCACGCCCTGCGTCTCCAGGGCGCTGGCGAGTCGGCGGGCGCGTTGCGCAATGTCAGCATAAGTGGTGCGATGCGTCCCGTCGCTGGTGCGAGTGACAATCTCGCGCGCCGGAAACAGCATCTCAGCGCGCGCCAGGAACACCGAGAGGGTCAGGGGATAGTCCATCATCAGGCCGCGCATGGCAATCCTCCTCACGTGGATAACGCCGCCCTGGCTGGTCAGGGCAGAAGGGCCTGGATACGGGTCGCGGGGTACAGGGTGAGGCAAGCGCGTGTGAGGTTTATACACGCGGGTCAGGCGCTTGTCAACTCGGCCGCCGCCGCCAAGTTGCCCCCCATCGCAAAGCAGATTACACTTGCCGCCATGCCCCTGTCGCGCATCCTTGCCGTCAAGCTCGCCGACATCGGAGACGTGCTGCTGACGACGCCGGCCCTCCGCGCCCTCCGCGCGCGCTACCCCGCCGCCCGCCTGGACTACCTCACGACGGCCAACGGCGCGCAGGCTCTCCACGGTTCGGCCCTGGTCGACGAGGTACTACGCTTTG
The DNA here is from genome assembly GCA_964546245.1 of uncultured Anaerolineales bacterium. GTDB lineage: Bacteria > Chloroflexota > Anaerolineae > Epilineales > JAHCIE01 > JAHCIE01. Next base: position 1,764 of record CAZJJF010000145.1, on the reverse strand, counting down.
AGAAAGCGGGCTATGATCGGCCCGGCGGCACAACTCGCCTCGCGGCAGTGCGACGGCTGAGCGACTTCGCCCTGGACCTGCGGGCGCGCGACTACGATGCCGTCGTTCTCTTCCACCACTTCACGACCCGTTGGGGCACGGCGAAACTCAATGCCTTGCTGGCTGCCACAGCCGCCCCGCGCCGCGTCGGGCTGGACAATGGCCGCGGCTGGGCGCTCACCGAGCGCGTGGCCGACGCGGGCTTCGGCGCATTCCACGAGGCCGAGTACGCGCTACGGCTGGCGGCGCAGCTCAACGCTCCACCGACAGCCCTGGCCCTCGACTTCCCGGTCACTACGACGGCCAACGCCGCAGCCGAAGACTTGCTGTCCCCACTGCCTGAGGGGCCGCGTGTAGCCCTCTTTCCTGGTTCGGGCCAGTACAGCACTGCGCGGCGTTGGCCGCCCCAGGCCTTTGCCGCCGTCGCTGACGCCCTCCGGAAGCGTGGCGTGCGCGTCATTGTCGTTGGCCGCGCCAGCGACCAGACGGGTGATGTCGTCCGCGCCATGCAGGGCAGCCCCGACCTGGACCTGACGAACCAGGGCGACCTTGCCACTCTCGGCGCGGTGCTGGCGCGGGTGGATGTATTGCTGACCAACGACGGCGGGCCTATGCATATTGCGGCGGCGGTGGGCACGCCGGTGGTGGCGCTCTTTGGTCCATCCAACGCCGACGCCTACGGGCCGTGGGATGCCGGCCAGCCCCCGCAGGCATGGCCGCCCCGTTCCGACGCACCGCCCTCGGCGTCTCGTCATACCCTGGTGCGGCTGGGCCTGGGCTGCCAGCCGTGCTTCTATCGCGGCCACCGCCTGGGCGCGCCGCAAGGCTGCGCCACCCGCGAATGCCTGGATTTGCTGCCGCCACGCCTGGCGCTCGAGGCGACGCTTCATCGCCTTGCAGTCGCTACCGCGTCTGGCTCACCGACAAGGATGCCGCATGCGTGACGAGTTACTCGCCCTTATTCCCCGCCTCGCGCAGGTACGGCTGGTCGTCGTCGGCGACGTATTCCTTGACGAGTACCTGGTTGGCAAGGTCGAGCGCGTGTCTCGCGAGGCTCCTATTCCGGTGCTGGAATATGTGCGCCGCTTCACCCTGGCCGGCGGCAGCGCCAACCCCGCCCACAACGCGGCCGCCCTGGGCGCGACGGTCCACGTCGTAGGGCTGGTCGGCCCCGACGAGACGGCCAACGAGTTACGCGCCCGGTTAGCCGACATTGGGGTTGGCGATGCCCTGGCGGTCGATCCCAACCGCGTCACAACCCTCAAGACGCGGGTGATGGCCGAGGGGACACTGGTATTCCCGCAACAGGTCGCCCGGCTGGATCGTCTCACGCGCAGCGCGCCCGCCGCCGCCATCGAGCAGGCGCTCATCGCCCAACTGGGAGTAGTGGCCCGCCAGGCTGACGCCATCCTGGTCTCAGACTACAAGACCGGCGTGGCGACGCCGGCCATCATCGAGGCCTGTCGTCAGCTGGGGAAGCAATCCGGCAAGCTCATCGCCGTCGACTCCCAGGGCGAGTTGCCGAAGTATCGCGGCTATGACTTCATTCGTGCAGGCGCGCGGGACGCCGAGGCCAGCATGGGTACGACCCTCGACACTAACGCGGCCTTTGAGCAGGCTACCCGCCGCCTCGTCCGCGACCTGGAGGCGAGAGTCGTCGCTATCGGCCGTGCCGAGGAAGGATTGTCGTTGGGTTGGGATAACCAGTACGAACTGCTGCCCGCC